>JAITCR010000014.1 GCA_031282985.1 Nitrososphaerota archaeon
TAAAACAGTACATTTTTGCCAGCATGTTAAACTTCAACGCTATAAATATTGCACCTATTTTGCTTCATGCGTTTGTCGTGTATAATCAAAGTATAGCTGGTTACCAAGAAAATTAAATAAAGTGGATAATAATAAGTAAATAAGAACCAGAACTGTTCAAGAAGCCGTTAGAAGGAATAGTATGTTTACTCGAAAAGAAAATGACCCACTTGGAGAAAAAGAAATTCCAAAAAACGCGTATTATGGTATTCAAACATTACGTGCAGTAGAGAATTTTCCTATAAGTGGTTTACGAGAACCGCTGGTTTTCATTAAAGCATACATTTACATTAAAAAAGCCGCAGCAATAGTTAACAAAGAAGCAGGATTGCTAAAAAAAGAAACAGCAGATGCCATAATAACTGCCTGTGACGAGGTCCTTTCAGGCAAGTTTATTGATCAATTTGTCATAGATATTTTCCAAGCAGGTGCCGGCACATCTTTTAACATGAATGTTAATGAGGTGTTAGCTAATAGGGCTTTAGAACTTTTAGGCACCCCACGGGGAGAATATAAAACTGTTAACCCAAATGACCATGTTAACATGTGTCAATCAACAAATGACACGTTCCCAACTGCCCTACACATTTCAACCCTAATAGCCCTTCAACCTTTACTTTTGGAACTTGACGTACTCTCGGAATCTTTTGAGACCGTAGGCAAAAAATATGCTCATATAATTAAATCAGGCAGAACACATCTACAAGATGCTGTACCCGTCACCATGAATCAAGAATTTAGTGCATACAGCTCAGCTATAAAAAACTGTACTAACGAATTAAGAAAAAGACAAGAAAACCTCTATGCAGTAGCATTAGGAGGAACAGCCACCGGAACAGGAGCTAACACACACCCAAAATACAAGCAACACACCATAAACGAACTATCAAAAATGACTGGGTTCCCCCTAAAACCAGCTAAAAACAATTTTGAAGCCCTACAAAGCCACCGCGCCGCCGCCACCATATCAAGCGGTCTAAAAGAGCTATCTTTAGAACTTATCCGCATAGCCAATGATTTACGACTATTAGCATCTGGCCCAACAACAGGACTAGACGAGATCACCCTACCGCCAGTTCAACCAGGCTCTTCAATTATGCCTGGCAAAGTGAACCCAGTTATGGCCGAATGCCTTAATATGGTAGCCTATCAAATAGTTGGAAACGATACAGCAGTTTCATTAGCCGTTCAAGCAGGACAATTAGACTTAAACGTTATGACTCCTGTAATAGTGTACAACTTACACTTCGCAATACAAATATTAACTAACTATTTACCAGTATTTCGAACTCGTTGCATAGAAGGCATAACAGTTAATGAACAAAAATGCACAAATTATCTTGAGAAAAACCCATCAATGGCAACACTACTCTCACCATATATAGGCTATTTAGAAGCCGCAAAAATAGCGAAACAAGCACAAAAAGAAAATCGATCAGTAAAAGAAATCGCTATAGAAAAAAATTTGCTCACATTTGAACAGTTAGAAAAAATTTTTAACAGAAAAAACCTGTTAAATGAATAAATAAACCAAAGGGTCTTTAGGTCAGTTTAACAAAATTCAAAACGGTTGGTTGTTTATTAGACTTCTTGCGAAACTATCCATTTTTTTGAAAAAATTAAACACCTAAATCAGGTTAAACTTCAAGTCCAAACATTCTTTTGACAGGATGACAATTCAAACCTTACACAATTCTTAGTTTCGCAAGAGGTCTATTATTACATCTATTGTTTCATTTTGACGTTAATGTCACAAGAAATACATTTTGATAGCTTTTAAAGAGTTTTTGATGTGTAGCTGTATTATGTAAAAAGGAAAAGTCACCCTCGGTTGTGGTTTTTACGTTTTACGTGATATATAAATTAGAAATAATTGTTCAAGTTTTCGTCAGCAGAATTTTTTTTAGAAACATGCCTGTATAAGATGAGTTGTTTGTAACTACTTCTTCGGGTGTTCCTTGGGCTAGAATTTGTCCGCCTGCTGCACCGCCTTCTGGTCCAAGGTCTACTAGTTGATCGCAGCTTTTGATAACGTCAAGATTGTGTTCTATTATAAATACTGTGTTGCCGTTGTCTACTAGGCGGTTTAAGACTCTGATTAAGCGTTTTGTGTCGTCGAAGTGTAGTCCTGTGGTGGGTTCGTCAAGCATGTAAACTACGTGGCCTTGCTTGTTTTTGCTAAGTTCACGTGTAATTTTAATACGTTGACTTTCTCCGCCAGATAGGGTTGTTGAACTTTGTCCCAGTTTAATGTAACCTAAGCCTACATCATCCAAGGTTTTGAGTTTGCGAGCTATACGTGGAGTATTTTCGAAGAATTTTAAAGCTTCCTCGACAGTCATGTCAAGCACTTCAGCTATGTTTTTGTTTTTGTAGCACACTGAGAGGGTTTCTTTATTGTAGCGTTTTCCTTTGCATTCACTGCATTGAACGTAAACGTCGGGTAAAAAGTTCATTTCTATGCGTATTACGCCGTCACCTTGGCAGTTTTCACATCTACCGCCTTTAACGTTAAAGCTAAATCGGCCTTCTTTGTATCCACGCGCTTTAGCTTCTTTAGTTGAAGCAAAAATTTTGCGAATTTCATCAAAAAGTTTTGTGTATGTGGCAGGATTGCTTCTTGGGGTACGTCCTATAGGGTCTTGATCTATTACTATGACATTTCGTATCATGTCTGGAATTTCTATGTTTTCATGTTTACCCACTTTATCTATGTGCTCACCAAACATTTTACGAAGCTGCGGGATTACGGTTAAATTCATTAAAGTGCTTTTACCTGAACCTGACACACCAGTAATGCCGCACAAAACACCTAAAGGTAATTGTACACTTAGATTTTTAAGGTTATTTTCTACCACCCCTTTAACACCAATGAACCCTGTGGGAGTTCGACGTTTTTGCGGAACCTCTATCTGCAGCTCACCTGAGAGATATTTACCTGTTAAACTACGTTTATTTTGCATAACCTCATTTGGCGACCCTTCAGCCACTATAAAACCACCATGAACACCTGCACCTGGACCCATGTCAACAAGATGATCAGCATTACGCATAGTTTCCTCATCATGCTCAACAACAATGAGAGTGTTACCAAGATCACGCAGACGATGTAAGGTACTAATTAATTTAGTATTATCCCTTTGATGTAAGCCAATGCTAGGTTCATCTAAAATATATAAAACCCCCATGAGATTACTGCCAATTTGGGTGGCTAGACGTATTCTTTGAGCTTCTCCTCCTGACAACGTTTTAGCTGCACGTGACAAAGAAAGATAACCTAAGCCGACGTTAATTAAGAAGCCTAAACGGGAGTTGATTTCTTTTAGCACCTGTTTTGCTATGGTTGTTTCTTTTTCGTTTAGTTTTTCAGGCAATTTTTGGAAGAATTCTCCGGCTTTTTCAATGGATAAATCTGTTATGTCTATGATGCTTTTGTTTTGAATTTGAACTGCTAAAACCATGGGTTGTAAACGTTTACCATTGCAGTTATTGCAGGGTTTTGCGGTCATGAATTTTTCTATATCTTCTTTTCGCCAGTCACTTTCTGTTTGCCTGTAGAGCCGCATGGTTTGAGGGATTACTCCTTCCCAGCCTTCATGCATTGACATGTGAGCACCATTTGACCATTTGCCATTTATAGGTTCTTGGTCACCATAGAGTAGTACCTGTAATTGTTTTTTTGTAAAGTCTTTAAGGGGTGTAAAAACGTCAAACCCATGCTTTTTACCTACAGCAGCGAGTTGTTGAACACGCCATGATAAGTCCATTTTGCCATAAACGGTTAATGCGCCATCCATAATTGATAGGCTATTGTCAGGTATTACTTTATCAGGAGTAACTTCAGTAATTTCGCCCAATCCATGACACGTTGGACAAGCACCCCAGGGGGAGTTAAAGCTAAACATTCGTGGTTCAAGGCTTTCAAACATAATTTCAGGATGATTTGGACACGCACCAAAGGTGCTATACATTGTTATATCTTCAAAACTTTCAAGCTCTTTCTTCTTACTTGCAATAGCAACAGCAGCATCAATTATTATCAGGGTACCTTTGCCAGTTTTTAAGGCACTTTCAACTGCTTCTGCAATTCTGGAACGCTCCTCCTCAGATATAGTAACTGTGTCTATGACAACTTCTATCCAGTGTTTCTCATATCTTACTAGTTTAACTTCATCTTTTACAGATTCTGTTTCGTAAATTTTTTGATCCACACGAATTTTTGTATAACCTTCTTTTTTTAGGTCTTCAAAAATTTGCTCATGGGTACCTTTCATACCTCTAATAATTGGCGCAAGAAATAGAAGAGTCTTATTTTTTTCCTGCATTATCAAACTTGTAATGTTTTCAGGACTTTGAGGATGAATACTACTGCCACATTTAGGACAATGATGCGTACCTATACGTGCAAAAAGTAAACGCAAATAATCATAAATTTCAGTAACTGTACCTACAGTACTACGCGGATTTTTACTGGTACTTTTCTGCTCAATACTAATAGCAGGAGATAAACCATCAATAGAATCAACATCAGGTTTATCCATTAAACCCAAAAACTGCCTAGCATAAGCACTCAAACTCTCAACATAACGACGCTGCCCCTCAGCATATATAGTATCAAATGCAAGAGTTGACTTACCAGAACCTGACAAACCAGTTACCACTATTAACTTATTTCTAGGCAACTCCAAGTCAATATTTTTCAAATTATGCTCTCTTGCACCCTTAACAGAAATAGAGTCCCGCATAACATCTCTACCTAAATCCTAAGCCCAAACTAGCCGCTTACATTTCAACTTTATTGTACTGAACCTACAAATTTTCCAGTTTTCTGCTCATATTTCTGCTTCTCAACTAAATCCTTACTCAAAGAATTCATAACATCACGTAGTTCAATAGCTTTCTCAAAATCTAATTTTTGAGCTGCTTCACGCATTTTTGCATCTAACTCTATAATTTGACGCTCTATGTCTGATTTAGTTAAATGTTTACTGCCTTTAATTACGCCTTCCTTTTCTGAAACTTTCTTAATAATCGTTTGAGGCGTTATACCGTGAACTTGATTGTAGCGTTGCTGAAATTTACGACGGTAACTGGTAATTTCCATAGCTCGTTTAATACTTCGAGTTAAAACATCTGCATAGAGGATAACTTTTCCGTTTTGATTTCTAGCAGCTCTACCAATTGTTTGAATTAAACTACGCTCATCTCGCAAAAAACCTTCCTTATCAGCATCTAAAATAAAAATAGTCGCAACCTCAGGTATATCTAAACCTTCCCGCAACAAATTAATACCAACAAGAATATCAAAATCACCTACACGCAACTGCCTTACAAGCTCAATACGATCAAGACTATCAATTTCACTATGCATATACCGTACACGAAAACCCTCTTTTACAAGATAATCCGCAAGGTCTTCAGCCATACGCTTTGTTAACGTTGTTATCAAAACACGATTACCCTGCCCAATAGTATTCTTAGTCTCCTGCATTAAATGCTGCATCTGCTTCTCAATAGGATGCAACTCAATCTCAGGATCAAGCAACCCAGTAGGCCTTGTAATTAACTCCACAGCCGGACCACTCTTCTTTAACTCATACTCAGCCGGAGTAGCAGACACAAAAAGAGTCCGACCCATTTTTTGCTCAAACTCATCAAACTTTAAAGGACGATTATCCAAAGCACTTGGAAGACGAAAACCAAAATCAACCAAATTCTTCTTACGCGAATAATCCCCATTATACATAGCATGAGCCTGAGGAATAGTCTGATGACTCTCATCAATAATTAACAAATAATCCTTCGGAAAATAATCCATCAAAGTAAACGGAGGCTCACCCTCACCACGCCCATCAAAATGCCGACTATAATTCTCAATACCAGCACAAAAACCCAACTCACCTATCATTTCCAAATCATAACTAACTCGCTGCTTAAGCCGCTGCGCCTCCAAAGGAGGCAAACCCTGAAGACAAACCGCCAATTCATGACGAATACACGCCAACGCCCGCTCATGCTTCTCCTGAGGTACCACATACTGCCTAGCAGGATAAATAGTAACACAGTCAAGTGAAACTTTAACATCACCAGTTACAGCGTCAACTTCCTTAATTTTCTTAACCCTACTACCGTCAAACTCTACACGAATAATATCTTTTTCATAAGCAGGCACAATATCAACTATGTCACCCCGAACACGAAAACGCCCTGCCTCCAAAAAAGTATCATCACGCACATACTGCATATCAACAAGACTACCAATTAAACCCTGACGACTAAGCTCTTTACCAATTTGTAAATGCACAGCTAAACTTTTAAAATCCTCAGGATTACCCAAACTGTAAATACAACTAATACTTGCAACAATAATAGTATCATTCCTACTTACTAAACTAGACACAGCATGCATACGCATTTTCTCTATTTGCTCATTCACAGTCGAATCTTTTTCAATATACATATCTTGCGCAGGCAAATACGATTCAGGCTGATAATAATCATAAAAACTGATAAAATATTCCACACGGTTATTCGGAAAAAACTGCTTAAGCTCAGCATACAACTGCGCCGCCAAAATTTTATTATGAGCAATAATAAGAGTCGGTCTCTGAAGACGACAAATAACATTAGCCATCACAAAAGTTTTACCGCTCCCCGTAATACCCAAAAGAGTCTGCTTATCCCTCTTACCAAAATTCTCCACTAACTTACCAACCGCCTCCGCCTGACCAGACGAAACCTTAAACGGGGAAACCAACTCAAACTGCATAACACTTACACCCAAACAACAAAGAAACAATAAACACACAGAACTTAAAAGGTTATTACCACATTCCTGTAAAAAACGCATCCCCACATTTAACAACAAAAAGAAACAAAAGTCCATACTGTTCTTAAACAGAACACCTAAAAAGAAAAGTGTTCGGAAACAGGTATTATATCCAACCTTGAAAAATATGAAACAGTGAAAAACAAATGAAAATCGAAAAAAAAGTAGTAACATTATGCGTAATCGCCTTAGCGCTTGGAATAGTAGCAATCCTGCCTATAGTGTACAAACCATTGGGAACAGAAGACCCCACTCAAACCATAAATACCGATGGTTCAACAATGATTACATTTACTCTTCCAGATGGGTCTACTTACACAGGCTACATTAGAGTATCTGACGATGAAATAAACGGTCTTAATTATAGTATTTCAGAAATGGTACCTACACCAACAGAAAAACTTGGAGAATAGTGTAAAGTGAGTAGCAGTGAGTTGGAAGGCAATACGTTAAGTGTTTATGCATATATTGTTCGTGCAAATAGACCTGTGGGAACAAGAGATGTAACTCGAGGTGCAAATCTTAGCAATACCAGCGTTGCGCATCATCATCTTCAAAAGCTTGAAAATTTAGGGTTAATAGAGAAAAACACCTATGGTAACTATGTCTTAAAGGCGAAGGCATCTGTTGATGGGCACGTGTGGGTTGGTAAGAATCTTGTGCCTCGTTTGATGTTTTATTCCTTCTTTTTTATAGGTGCTTTTGCTGCAGAAGTAAGTATAATGCTGCTTAGTTTATTTATTGATAATTTAATGATTGAAGTGCGTTTTTTAGTTTTGACAGGAATAACGTTTGTTGCAATGCTACTATTCATATTGGAAGGTTTAGTGTTGTATCGTAAATTAAATCCTAAACGTATAGAGGAAAAATAAGAGTTACTGTTCTATTCTCTACAGCCATTTTTTCTAAAATTGGTTGTTGCTGTTTTGGTAAAAGTTTATAATTTTGTACATTAGGAGGCTTTGCGACAATATTATTGTGAGATTATTTGTAGGTTGAGTAGTTGTGGGTTGAGGTATTTGAGGTAACAAATCTGCCTAATGTTGCGGACCATGAATTTGAGAGTTTCCTGTATGC
>JAITCR010000021.1 GCA_031282985.1 Nitrososphaerota archaeon
GCATACAGGAAACTCTCAAATTCATGGTCCGCAACATTAGGCAGATTTGTTACCTCAAATACCTCAACCCACAACTACTCAACCTACAAATAATCTCACAATAATATTGTCGCAAAGCCACATTAGGAATAACACATATATGATACATCTAAGAAGTCTGTTTCTTAGGTAATATTGACCGTTAAATGGTCTTAAGTTTAGAGGCTGTTAAAGGGTAGAAGTAAAATTTAACTGTGGAGGAAATAAATGATGAATAAAGTAGCCATTGGTTTAGCAGTAGTATGTATTGCTTTAGCAGTATTTTCCGTGTTTTGTGTAGTGAACGTTATAGTCAGACAAGACATTATAGACATAGCAAAATGTGACAGCATAGCTAACAAGCAGGTTCTCAATCAGCGCACTAATGATCACACTAAATTTGTAGTCAATTGCGATTATGCTGGCTACATTTTTGTGCGTATAGACGCGTCAACGTCGCGTAATAATTATGCAGAAGTAAGCTATACGTCTAAAGCAGGTAGCAGTGCACACATTGTACAATATGCAGAAAGAACACACCTCGCTTCAGGTGATTGGGCATGTTTCCCTGTACTACCTGGCGGAGTTACTATAAACATAGGCAACACGGAATGGTACAATGAAGTAACACAGACAGTAACCATAGAATACTGGTACTAACAAAGACTCTACTTTCTTTGAGGGTATTGTAAAAAGAATTACAAGTTGGTTTAGCCCTTTGCACCTGCGACGGTTACGAAATGTTCCAAGTGTGGGAGCCAGCGTTATGTAAAGGCAGGCTTTAATCACAACAGACAACGCTACAAATACAAAAACTGCAAATACCAATTCACCCAAACAACAGACAAAAACACAATCTTCACACCCAACAAAACCAAAGCATCCAACACACCCTTAACCTTATGAACCGAAGAAATATCCAAATCAAAATATCTCCCTCTTCATAACTGGCACAAGACAATACCTCACATACTCACCAAATAGCCAGCCATTTAACGACCCCCTAAACGACAAAGAAGCAACAACCCCCTTTAAACCCAACACACCCACAACAGACGTACGCTCAAACCGCACATCAGGAGTATAATCATCCACCGCTCATGCGAAAACGCCCTGCCATAAAGCCGAGTCATACCACAATTAGCACTGCTCTCATCAAGCCAATAAGTGGTCGATACGTTTAGTTCTTGTTGTGTTTTGCGATAGGTTGTGCGTGCTTCCACTACTTTTTGGGTTTGTTGTTTGTTTGGATGGAGTGTTTTTTTTAAAAGTTAAGCCCAGTTTACGTAGTTTTCTGCAGAGAGCGGATTTGCTTATGGGAAGTTTGAATTCATCGATAAATTCAAGAAGCGTTATGTCGGGTTGGTGTTTAATTTTTGCTACTATGGCATCCATGGTGGTTTTGTTGACTAGTGTTTTTCGTCCACAGTTTAATGGTTCGGGTTCATAGTAGCCTTGTTTTTGGTATTTGCTCCAAACACGTCTGACTGTGCATTCGTTGACGAGTAACCATTTTGCTACTTCGTCTTTGTTTTCTCCTGCCTGCACATGTTTAACAATTGCGGCTCTTTTGTCGTTTGATACTGGTTTAGCCGTGTAATCAGCTTGCAATTACACTACAACACATGGCTATAAAAAGTCAACTTGCTATAATATATTCAACTTGTATACAAGTTGTGTACAAATCGTAAATTCTTTTATATAATCTTCAAACGCACAAACATATAAGGAATGAAAAATGGATAAAAAACATGTGTTTGAATCTATAATGATTGCAATGCTTCTTGTAACGATGTTAAGCACGGCTGTATTTGCAGCATACCCTGGACCAGATAATAACACCTCATCCTCAAACGGAGCCTTTGGCACTTCTGTAACGGCAAAGGTAAAAGGATATTACACCATCAATAATCCAAAATACACTAGCGGAACTTTTGAAGTAAGCAGAACTTCTGGCACAGCATCAGTCTATGGAGATCTATATTTTGGATATTTCATAGATCAACTATGGGCTGATGGGTATACGCCAAACAACAGCAACACAGTTAATAAGGGAGGAATATCTGCCAATCTTTTGTCATCTTATATTCAGTCGTACTTCATATCCGGCTCAACTGTATTTCCACTCGAAGCCACAGCATTTGTAAGAACATAAAAATAGATAAAAAATATTAATACATCCTCTTTTTTGTTTGTACACGAATTAAATTCATGCTTTGAGAATAGTAACAAAAATTAAGGATATATGCAACATGGAGTGTAGTAGGTTATGCGATTAACTAAATCCACTATGGTAGCAGTACTGATAATGTGTGTTTTTGTAGGTTTCATCAACCATAGTTATGCGCAATCATCTGTTTTTGCACCAATATGGCTGGAAAAGGGTGTCTATGCTGAATACTCATTTGGGAATGGTTTCAGACCTTCGCCTATCAATGCCTCAGACTATGTGACTTATGATAAGGGAATCATCAAATGGGAGTGCATTGACTTGAAAGGAAATGATGCAAAATTAAGACTTGTATTGAGTTTTTATACTGATACAGGTGATTGCGTTGACGCAATTTCTGGAGAAGTTCGCGTTAACGCTGTTAATCGATCAGTATACGGTACAGATGGGACTTTACTTGGAACTACACAATTATGGCAAGAGCCAAATCCAATAACCGATGTAATCATATGGAATACCGAAGAAACAAAAATATTTGGCAAAGTTGAATCTAATGGCTATAACATGAAAACACCTCAGGGTCTACAGGAAATATATTACGTTACCGGAAATGGGACAATCAACGACAAAAAGGATGCAGTATTCTCTGGTTTTTATGATGTTAACACTGGACTTTTGATTAATGGTTTACTTTGGAACGAACCAACATTAACAGCAATAAATGCACAGCTAATGAATGGACCAACACTCTCTGACACGAATATTGACTTAGGTCCATCAGTAGAAACAACTAATTTTTCGTTACTCATTCTAATGCTAATTATCATAGGCACGTTTATCGGCATTTTCATAATGGTGTATTGGAAGCGAAGTAACAAAAAACGCAGGTAAACACTATAAAAACGTGTTTCCTATTTTATTTTTGTTATATCCATTTTTTAATAGTTTATCACTGCCACAAAAAAATTACACAGCTTTTACAATTTTTGACACCACACGAATACTGAGTTGTTTAGCAAATCCACTTTTACAATTTAAAACACTTCAGGACATGGTCGTTTTTTGTGTATATTACAGTAGTTGTCATCAACAATAAACCTGTGATAATTACAACTATTGAAGTGTGTAGTAAGTCCTTTTCTATGCCGTAAACTGAAACAGTCCACCTGATAGTAACGTTTTCACTCGCAGAATTGTAGATGACTACTGCATATTTATCTCGCTTAGTCAACTCAAACGTGTATACATCTTGTTTTACATTTTTGAAAGCAAACACAGGATAATTAATTGTTTTGTCTTTGTTCCATTGTGTAATTCCCTTAGAATCAAGTACATAAACATTCACTGGAGCTGTAGCTTGAACCTCTAATTGAAATTCTCAGGGTGCCAAAAGAAACTCAAAAACCTCAGGTAATGTTTGACCGTCCCAACCAATATAGCTTTCTTCAGATACATATGACCATGAATGAGGGACAATATCTATTCGCGGATTACCAAAAGAAGTTACTGTGCTACTTCTGTAAATAGCACCTACAAAAAAGGATATACCAATTATTAAAATGATAAGTCCAACATGTAGTGTTTTTTTCATTGTTTAATCAATCTCCATAAAACGAGTAAAATATACATACGACACAATAAGCAAAACCAAAGATATAACCAAAGGAATTGCCATAACCACAATGACGCCAGTCTTTGTGGGGTTAAATAATGATTCGTATATTGGAACTTTATCGGGACGAACAAATCGACTAAAGTACGCATTTATGTATCCCAATCTTCCTTGAGCAGACAAATAATTCCCAAACCCAGCTGCACTTTCAACACCTATTAACAACAAAATTGAAGACAATATGGCAACTGCTTCGTTTTTAGTAAACAGCGAAATTGTTATAGTTACGGCAGCGGATAATAAGACTTGAAAAACAAGGCTTAATAAACCCACATAAAACATTGGCTCAAATGGACTTAAAAGTGCAAGATATATATGCATTGAACATGCCGTAAAAAATACAATGATTAAGGTGCCAAATAGTGATATAAATTTTGAAGTAAACAAGTGCCATCTTTTCAATGGATAGGACAAAAGGAGTTTATCTTCACCTTTCGAATTACTTCTCGCAAACCCTCTAGCAAATATTGCGCAAATGCTACATGTTAAGAACATGAACAAAAGAAAGGTTGCTTGGGGAAGGATCTCATAATTACTATGGAAATAGACATTTACAGTTGTCTGTGTTAGCACCCCAATTATTGCTATAGCTATAACAATTTCTATCATTGGAAAACGTAAATATTCCTCAAATGACCAGCGTATTAGCCCGCAAAAAGTTTTAAATCTCATAAACGTTTGCTCCTGCGGTTGCTTTATAGATTTCCTCGATAGTGCAGTGCATTTGCTGTAGACCTTTTAATGTCAGGTTGAGTTCAGTAGCAATTTTTAGCACCTCATTGTAAAATACGTTTGCATCTTGCACCTTACAGCAAATATTTCCTTCTTCAATCCATGCTTTTTCGACGCATTCAACATGGTGAATTTTTTCCAAAAACAATCCAGGATTTGAAATATCTATTCTGTAAGTGTTAGCCGAGTATTTTTCAGCAAGGTCTTTAATGTCACCTTGATCAACAATTTTACCTGAATCAACAATGGATAACCAATTACATACTTTCTCCAGATCACTTAAAATATGGGTTGATATAAGAAAACTGGTCCCTTTTTCTTTGTACAATTTTTTGATGTGGTTCAACATGGTGATTCTTCCCATAGGATCAATGTTTGCTGTGGGCTCATCAAGGATAACAAACTCAGGATCACCAAGTAATGTTTGAGCTAAACCTAACCGTTTAAGCATACCAGCAGAATACGTTCCAATTGACCGATTCGCTGCATCAGATAAACCAACATCTTTTAAAACAGCTTTAATACGCTGTTTGCTCTGCGATATTTCGTAAATACTTGCTACATGTGCTAAAAAATGACCTCCAGTAAAGCTACTGGGATATGCATTAACTTCATGCATAACACCCAATCTACGCTTAATTATGTAAGAGTCACGCCAACAATCTAACCCAAAAAAAGTAGCCTCACCACTGTTAGCTCGTAATAGACCTAAAAGCACATTAATAGTTGTTGTTTTGCCTGCACCATTTCTGCCAACAAAACCTGAAATTCCCTTTGGCACCTTTAAATCCAAGCCTTTTAACGCAAAATTGGTTCTAAACCGCTTAACAACACCTGTGGTGTTTATTATGAACGAATTAGTCATTTTTAAATCATCAGGTTGCATTTTTTGTTGTTATGCAAACTTTTAGAGCAACTGTACCTTTGGGTGTGTTTGCATAAATTTTTATTTGCCCAAAATTGTGAATTTTGACTAGTTTTTCGTGATGTAAATGTTGCAGGTGTCTTTGAATAGCCCACCAATTTAGTTTTGTTTCTTTTGATATTTGATTACAATTTTTAGGACCAGAAAGTAGTGCAGTCAAAATCTTTCTTCTTGAAGTGGCTCCTCTAGATGATACAAGGAGAAACAAAACTGTTGTTTCAATGGCGAATCCATCAACATTTTCCATGAATGTGTTTCCACCAAAGTTTGGATGACGACAAAACAATTGAAAGAGCATTAAGTAATGAATGTTTTGATGGTACACTATCGCTACTTGCCAAATACAACTAAATCACATATATATTTATATAGTGGATAACATATAAAACTTACGAAATTTTGTGAAAAAGTTTTTCGTAAATTACTTGCTCCACATTGTGTCGGTTAATCAGCTAAAACGCCGACAACATCAACAACAGAAGAATACCATAACTGTTCAGTCGTAGCTGTTTTTTGAGTTTTTGATGTACACATTGTTTACATATAGCAAGGTTACTTTAAATTGATGCAGTGACATATTTTCATCAAAGAAGATGAACTAATGAGGCCTGTATCAAACGACAAAAGAGAACTGATCATAACAGCAAAACAAAGAGGAGA
>JAITCR010000026.1 GCA_031282985.1 Nitrososphaerota archaeon
GCCCAAACGCTAAAGAAAATGCTTGAGAGATTACAGACTTTGAAGGTTGAGGTTTTCTTTGCGGATAATTGGGAGGCGTATGTGGAGTTGATTCCGCCTGAGTTGCTTGTTCAAACGAAAGCGCAGACGCATGGGTGGAGCGTAATAATTTTCGTCAGCGGCATTGGTGTGGTTGGTTTCGTTGGAGGACCTGTATGGTTTCGCGTGGTTTGTGTATGATTGATTTGACTGTTTTTTTGTTTGCCCGTTTTCATGTCAACGGCTCGCGAGAAGAAATCTGGAACCTGGCATGTAATCCCTTTTGAAATACTCTCCTTTTTTTGCTTCAGTAATGGTGTTTATGTGTTCTGTTTATTTTTGGTGGATTGTGTTTGTGAGCGTTGTTCGGTTTGATTTGTTGCTTGTATTTGAAAAGAGTCTATCGGCATGATTGATGTGTTGACTATCATGTTATTTTTTCACCTCCGTATGCTCTCGCAACATAACAGAGGCTGAAAGTAGTTTAAGAATTATGGCCTACATTTGATTGGTACCATTTTTTAATATAACCATTCAAGAATCAATTAATACTATAAACTTCTATTGATACATGGATTTCACATGGCAGAACAAACTCGATTCGGCACTGCAGGTGTACCTCCAACCTTTAGAATGCTTAAAGCAAAAATGTATGATGTTCCTAGTTTACTGCGTGAAGAGGGCCTTGACGCATTTGAGTATCAGGCTGTAAGATGGGGTTCTCAGCCACAGATAACGCAACAAGATGCAGGAAAACTTGGAGCTGAAGCAAAAAAACACGATGTCCGCTTAAGTATGCATGGTTCTTATTTCATAAATTTAGCTGGTAAAGACGACGTTATCTCTGCTAGTAAAGAGCGACTTATTGCTGGTGCAATAGCAGCAGACTGGATGGGTGCATACGTTATAGTATTTCACACAGGATTTTATGGAAAACTCGAAAAAAGCAACGCGTTTAAAAGCTGTCTTAAAGCCCTAAAAGAAGTTAACCAAACAATAAAGGATATGAACTTAAAAGTCAAGCTTGGCCCTGAAACTATGGGCAGAAAATTTCAAGTTGGTAGTATAGACGAAATAATGATTATTTGTCAAGAAATTGAAAACACTCAGTTGGTTGTTGACTGGGGGCATTTACATGCACGAGACTTGGGGACTTTTAAAAAAGTTGATGACATACGCGTTGTTGCGGAAAAAATTGAATCAACGCTCGGTTCTAAAATGCTTCAAAATATGCATTGCCATTTTTCTAAAATTGAATTTTCAAGTCAAGGTGAACGTAAACATCATCTACTAGATGAACCTCGTTATGGTCCTGAATTTGAATTATTAGCAAAAGTAATTGCTGACTTTCAAATGCATCCTACTATTATTTGTGAAACACCTATTCTCGACATTGATGCTCTTAAAATGAAAAAAATGTTGCAACAGGTTTTGGAAGGAAAAACAGGTGTTGATCCATAACAGAAACTGATTTTTTAATTATTTTCATATTAAAGATTTGTTGGCTTATTGTTCGATATGTTTTTAATGTAATGTCGCTATTGCTTTGTTTGGAAGTGGGTTGTTGTGGTAAAACTTCATGGTTTTCAAACGTTGACTAGTGTTGATGAGGCGCTCAAGGCATGGTTGTTTGCGTGGTCAACAAAAGAGTCTCAACATGATATGTTGTTTCTTGCTGATGTTTATGGTAGAATTTTAGCTGAAGACATTGTTGCAATGGATAATTTACCTTGTTTTGATCGTTCTGCAATGGATGGTTATGCTGTTAGGTATAAAGATACTATAGATGCTTCACAGTCAAATACTGTTAAATTTACAGTGGTGGAAACTGACGAAGTTGCGGTTGGTCAAGCTAAACAGGTTTGGACAGGCAATCCGCTTCCAAAAGGTGCAGATGCTGTTGCTATGCTGGAAAATACTGTGCATGAAGACAGCGTTTTGAAGATTCATAACGCACTTACCCCCTACATTAATGTCATACGACATGGTGAAGACGTACGGAAGGGTCAACTGGTCGCTAAAAAAGGAACTCGTCTAAACCCCTATAACATCGGATTGGCTGCAGCGCTTGGTTACAGTGTGTTAAAAGTTTATCAAAAACCCATAATTGCCATTATTGCAACAGGAAATGAAATTGTTGCAGTTGGTACACAAGCTGATAAGCATCAAATTTTTGATTCTAACAAGTTTATACTTTCTGCAATGTGTCAAGAGCTTGGCGCAGAAACAATTGATTTTGGGATAGTGAGGGATAATATTGAGGAGATATCTGAAAAAATTAGTCAAGCTCTCAAAATTGCTGATGCTTTAATCACTACTGGTGGGACGAGTGTTGGAGGCTTAGATCTTGTGCCTGATGCAGTTAACAGGGTCGGTAAACCTGGTGTTATTGTTCATGGTATAGCTTTAAGACCTGCTATGCCTACTGGCGTTGCAGTGTTAAATGGCAAACCTGTTATGATACTATCAGGAAATCCAGTAGCATCTCTTATTGGGTTTGAAGTGTTTGGGCGACCTGCCGTTTGTAAGCTTTTAGGTTTAAACGAGCCTGAGTATCGTCTCCCTCTGAAAGCTACCCTAACTCGTAAAGTGTCCGGTGTTTTGGGTAGAAAAACTTACGTGAGGGTTCTTGTAAAACTTCGTATGGGTGAATTGATTGTTGAACCTGTTAGCGCTAAGGGCCATAGTGCAATATCTACAATGACTCAAAGCAATGGATATGTGGTTATTCCTGAGAACTGTGAAGGCTTGAGGGAAGGCGAAACTGTATTGGTTCAAATGTTTGGTAACATAGGAGTTGATGACGTTAATGTTTCGTAAACTTTTGACTATAGAAGAAGCAAAAAATGTTATTGATGAAAACTTTAAGCCAACACAGTTAGGTGATGAAGATGTTGCACTCCTTGAGGCCTATAATCGTGTACTTAAGGAAAACGTGGTATCAACGATGGATGTGCCATCATTTGATCGTTCAACTGTTGACGGCTACGCTGTTAAAGCTGAAGAAACATTTTATGCAGATGAAAACCAGTCTGTAGCCCTTAACATTTCTGGTATGATTTTTGCTGGCGAGCAGCCAAAAATGGTTTTAGATAAAGGTGAAGCAGTTGAAATTGTTACGGGGGCTCCTTTGCCTGAAGGTACTGACGCTGTTGTTATGCTTGAAGATGCTGAAAGAGTGGATAATCAATTACAAGTTTACACAGCTGTAACACCCTATATGAACGTCATGAAAAAAGGTTCTGACATAAAATCTGGCGAAACAATTCTACATGCTGGCAAAGTGTTAGGTGCTTCAGAAATCGGTGCTTTAGCCGCTTTAGGTTTAACTAAAATTCGTTGTATTAAACCTCTAATAGTTGCCGTTTTATCCATAGGTAATGAAATTATAGAGCCTGGTAAATTATTGACTGCCGGAAAAATTTTCGATATCAACGCTTACAGTTTAAGCACTGCTGTCATAGAATGTGGTGCCAAACCAATATTTTTTGGCATTGTCCCTGACGATAAAGAGACTTTAAGGAAAACCTTGATAGTTGCTCTATCTTCTGCAGACATCGTGATTACTTCTGGCGGAGTTTCTGTTGGGCCTTACGATTATACCCCTCAAATTGTTGATTCTCTTGGTAAACCTGGCGTGGTCATTTCTGGTGTCGCGGTTAAACCGGGAAAACCTACAACTGTGGCTTTTGTACAGGATAAACCAGTTTTTTCGTTGCCTGGTAATCCAACAGCAGCTTTATTGGTGTTTTATCTGTTGGTGCGTCCTGTTATCTTACGTCTTTGTGGCAGAACTCCACATGATATGCAATCAATTAGGGCATTTGCTGGTGTGAAGCTGTTTTCTGCAAAAGGCAGACGAACTTTTGTTATGGTCAGACTCGTGTTGGATGTTGAAAAAAGTCGGTTAGTTGCGGAACCTGTCGGTGAAGCATCTGGTGCCATTACAATTTTGACTATAGCTGATGGATTTGTTGAAATTCCTGAAAATCAACAGCACATAAACAAAGATGAAGAAGTGAGCGTTAGACTGTTTAGACAAGTTTAAGACACCATCTTTACAGAATTGCTGGTTTATCGGCTGAAATCATTTCAGACTATGTTAATCTGCTTTGGTATTGGTTGTGGTGAGATTATTTTTCTTGTTGTTAACGCATTTATATAATTGAGCTGCCATTCTTTTTGAAGGGCAGCGACCTTCAAAATCACCATCAAAAACATTCTGTCGCTTGCCCAGAATTGGGAGTGGTTCAAAGGCATGAACCCAAATCTCTCACAGTACAAGGTTGATGAAGTAGAAAAGATGCTTCACTGTCGAGACCCAAAATATGGCTTTTTAACCTACAAATGCTCTGAATGTAGTGCCACCAAAACTATTCCATTGGCGTGTAAGAGTCGCATTTGCCCTCAATGTGGTAAAAAACATGCTGATCAATGGGCCGACGAATTAGTTGACAGGCTCTATGCGGTGCCTCATCGGCATATGGTGTTTACTATGCCTGAAGAGCTCCGTGCAGTGTTTGAGGCGGATCAAAGCCTGTTTAAGGTGCTCATGGACGCAGTTAGCAATACCATGCAGCAGATGATCAGGGATAAGCATGGGGCTGTGTCGGGTGTTGTTTGTGTGTTGCATTCTTATGGGAAGGAGTTGACTTTGAATTCTCATGTGCATGTTTTACTCACTGAAGGTGGTTTAACAAAGGGTGGTGAGTGGGTTTCTGTTTCCTTTTTAGAGTATGGTGCTTTGAGGCGTATCTGGCAGTATCAACTATTGACTATG
>JAITCR010000100.1 GCA_031282985.1 Nitrososphaerota archaeon
GCACGAGGCTTAAGCGTTTGGCTCGCAGGACTATTTGTTACTCTAAATCGTTGGATATGCATACGGTTCTTTTTGGTTTGCTCATAAATGTGTTGGAATTTGGAAATAAACTAATTTGAAGCATGACCCTATTTTTTGATTTGTTTTATTTTTTCAAAAAAGATATTAGACCTCTTGCGAAACTAAGAATTGCGTAAAGGTTTGAATTGTTATCCTGTCAAAAGAATGTTTGGACTTGAAGTTTAACCTGATTTAGGTGTTTAATTTTTTCAAAAAATAGATAGTTTCGCAAGAAGTCTATTGTTTTACAGGTTTATTCTAAAGATGGCGTAACGGTCGTTTGAGTAAACTAATTCTAGTATGTTGCTTCTGATGAGTTTAGGGTCTAACTGGTACTTGTCGTAAACAATAAATTTAACATTATTTTCTTTAATGGAATCAAAATAATCCCGGCTGTCAACAGTGAAATGTGATGCAGGTTGTGTAGTAAACATTTTTTCGATTTGAGTTGACGGCACATTTTGGTAACTGCTTTCAGAAAAAGCTAAAGTTTTGTAAGAAAAGGTTGTGCTGTTACCAAAATTAATTTGTTCAAATGTATAACTGAAACGAATTGCGTCTATTTGTGTACTGGCTAAGGCACCTATGTTTCCCCAATCAGGTAGTTTGTTGTATTTTAGGGCGTAATAAACCTGATTCTGCTTATCATACACTGCTATGTAGTCGCTAGTTAAGCTATTTTTGGAGAAATCTGTTACAGCCCACTGTGTTTCACATATATCTGTTGGATTATCCCAGGGATTTTCCCAGCTTAAGATACCGGGCAGATATACTTTATCAAAATTAAAATCCAGATAAAAGAAAATGGATAGATATAATGTAACATTGCTTACTGGACGATTTACGGGAGTTATAGTCCAAGAAACTTGCGTAGAATAAGAAGTATTTTGAACTAACAGTATTTGGGTCACTGAAATATCATCATTAGTATAAACAATTGTTAAAGTTTGTACTGCTTGGTCACCCTCCAGCGTATATTGTCGGGTCATCTGACTCAGATCAACTTCTTTGTATACATCATCAATAGTATAAGAAAGAAAATCGCCGGCTGTTGAACAGTAAGTTCCAAGTCGCCAAACATTGTTAACAAAAACATAATTTTCACTTGAAATGTCCCCTTTAGCCTCATAAGCACGGAGAAGAGTTAATGGAGTTTCTATTTCATAAGACAAATTCAAAATTGACTCAGAAAGCACAGTTCGCTCAACCGCAGGATCAGTTGCCACTATCACAGTTTTCTCGCAAAAAACACTAAACCAAAAACCCGGCGCAGAAGTAGTAATAACAGTCGCTGTCTCAGGATAATTAGTCTTAAGCCATTGACCAGCTTGTAATGCCATCGGATCAGAGGCTGAATAAAACACAATTGCTTCATCAAATCGTGAACTCAACACCTCCCCACGCATTACAAGGGCAAAACAGGAAATAACAACAAACTCTATAACAACAGCTGTAACATAAATCCGTTTTATACTTGCCCTATGCATCTTATAATAGGTTAAAGCCTTATTGGCAACAAAAAACAACAGCACAGCAGTAAATATCGCCAAAAATGGCATTATATAATAAACAAACCAATGAAAGGGCAAATATAAACCAAAAACAAAAGATTCCGCCAAAAACAAAGGAACAACAAAACTAAGAATCAGAGTAAGATTGTTTACATGTTTCTTTTCAAGCCACAATTTGTAAGCAGCCACAAATAATCCTGCAACACCCAAAATTAATACAAAGCCAAAGTTTGACCAGAACGCAGATAGAGACGTAGAGGGAATCTGATAAGCCATTGCTTTCTGTGCAAAAAACACATGTTCAATTAAACCACCCAAATAGGGCAACATTGCCGGAACGTAGTAAAGGAAAAAAGCAAGCCCGCCACCAACAATTATGAAAAGCAATGCCTTGACATTTTTACCCTTAGACTTAATTAGTAAAAACAGTGTAACTGGCGCTAAAATCAAGGCAGACACAAACAAGGTAAGTTGATGAGACAACACCAATGCGAAAGCAGATACACAAACAACTACCATGTAACGTTTATGCTCAACTGTAAGAGGTAAATACGAAAACAAAAGTAACATAAATGCTATACCCAAAACACTTGTGTAGCCAGCCCACATATTGATTTCAAACATTGGAAAACACAGAAACAACAAAGATGCTGCAATTGCACCTATTTTCTTGTTAAAAAATCGTGCACCAATAAGGTATACACTAAAAACTAGTAGCCAATCAGTTAATACGGCAGACACCGTAACAAGTAAAATCAATGACTCAATGTTTGTGGCACCTGTAAAGGTGATAAAAAAAGCTAACAAAATTTGGTAAAGGGGAGGTGTCCAGCCTAAGTTAGCTAAAGAAATTTGTCCAGTGGCTAGAAATTCTTGTGCACGTATCAAATGTACTGAATTGTCATTTCCAAGAATAAGTCCATTCACGGATATGATATAGTAGAAGATTATGAAAACGATCAAAGAGAGTCCCGTCAAAAATGCAAACTCTAACAGTTTATCTTTTGAAAGACTTAATACCAAACGAAGACTCACCCTCTTTTTAGGTTATAGCAGCTATTTTACTTCAAATATGGCAACTTCATTGTTAATAAACACAAGGTTAAACAGGGGGTCATTTGCAAATTTGAGTTTCATTTCAGCAACAGAGTCTTCTTCATAATAACTGGGCACAGCAACATAATTTATATTGTTAATTTTTAATTCAGCCTGATAGTTAAATGGTGTTGAGAGAGGCAAATTACCACGGTTTTCAGGTTCCAAATTGAGAGCAATTTGTTTGTTAAAAAAGTCACTGAAAATTTCATCATTGTTGTATATCTTTATGTCGTTGGTAACTGAGTAAGTCGTTAAAGACACTTGTATCTCTGCCTGTTTTTTACCCGCTAAATTATAGTCAAGATGAACTTCGGTAGAATCTAATTGATCGTATACTTGGGAGTTAACAACAGGAATGTTTTGGTCAAATATTATTTGTCCAAAAGCTTTCACATCTTCTGCTAAAAATCCAATAGCATTAGATCTTTCGAAGCCTACTTGTAAAGCATTAACTTCTAATGTAGATTGCAGCCATAATAGAGAGACGTTCTCTGTATTAGTTTCAAGTATGATTGTTATGTTAACAAATTTAGAGCCCTGATATACTGTTGTTAACTGGGTGCAAGTGAAATATTCACTACCTTTGGTAATTGAAACTGTTATGTGTTGAGTGTCGTTTTCCATGTGCATGTTCTTAACAGGTAATTTGGCTAATGACATCAAACATGGAACGCCATTTACAGCATACAAAACTTTTGTTTGCTCACTATTAAAATTAAAAAAAGGATAAGGGAGATAAGTCCAATTCAAGTCAGTGAGAACTTGAGGGTTGTGTCTTGCCATATACCCACCGTCTTCTTTAACCTGAATATACAAGATTTCGTCAGAAAGTTTGAATGAACTATCAAAAAGATAGTCAGTATCTAGCAGGTTAGTTGCCATTTGAGCAATAGGAACTTCACGTGAAAGCGAAATAAACTGAGGCTCAACAGCACTCCATGTAGGTCTCTGGGCAAACCCTGCAAACCACCAACCATAATAGGCTGTGGTAACAAACGTCGCATTAGCAGGAGTGTTAACTTTAGCCCAATCCATAGCCTGATAAAGCGGGTCAGACATTACTTGATAAAAATCGTGAACCTCCAAAATTTCACTAGGAGCGGTAAAAATAGGTATAAAGAAAAAACAAATCAACAAGAAACTGATAAGAATCCCCACATACATATTAGATCTTGTTAGGCATCTGTTGATTTTGTTTGAAAAATTAGCCATACGTCTATGGGTTACCTGATCGACTTCTTTAACGGTATTAATCAATTGACCAGTTAATGTACGATAGGTATCGGTCACACGGGCAAAAAAACTTGAACCATGATCAACAAAAAGACCTATCAATATTACGATAGGAGTTATTACAAAATACAAAAACCGGTGATAATCAGTATATAGCCCAACGAGATAACCTTGAGTGAACACTGTAGGAATAAACAACCATAACGCCAACAAAACAGTAGGAACCGTAAAGTAGCGTTCATGGTATTTTTTAGATAAAAGAAAATAAAGACCAACAACCACAAAAATCGACAAAACAAATTCTAAAGGCACAGTTCGAGAAGCCAAAGTTGCCCGAACAATTTCTGCAGTTGTCTGATTAACTATGTACGCAGGGACAATTCGTATCAAATAAGGAGAAACAATTGAGGCACCAAAAACCACAGGCAACAACCAGCTTAACGCTTCAATTCGTGCAGTTCCAATTTTTTGGCCAAAAACTAAAATAAAGAAAACCACAGAAAGCAATATACTCACAAACATAAAACTGCTCAAAGAATGCGTCAGAAATATTGAACCGATCAATATGGATGTTGAAATATAGAAAGGAAGTTTTGTGAAACGATTTTTTTGGATATAACAATAAAAAGTTACAGGAATCAAGAGGAGCGTAACAACATTTGGGTAGCCTCCCCAGAGCAACATTTCGAGTTCAAGTCGTGTAATTGCCATAAGAAAAGCAACAGCAATCGCAGCAGATTCCTTCCATACAGCCCGTGTTATAAGATAAGAGACGAGCACTATTACGGATGAAAACAATGAAGCTACAAGGGTATGCACTAAATATTCAGGCATACTTGTCAATATCATTATTTGTGCAACAAAAATGTGGTAACCTGGAAAAGTAATGGACAAACCACCGCCCATTTGATAATAATTATAAAGAAAATCAACATTACCACCCTGATTGATTATTGAATAAATAACGCTGTTATGTAACCCTATATCAGAACCTGATGGGTAGGTTGCATAAATCATCAATAGGAAGCGGTATAGAAAAGCAAAAACAAAGATCGCAAAAAGTAGTATCAAATGTTTGTTTGTAGCCTTAACCATTGTTGATCCCGTTAAACATTACTTTTCTTTTAAATGTATATTAATAGAGAGGTTAAAAGTTTAAATAGCAATTTCGAGTATAAAAAGCCAGAGTAAAAAACGGAAACAGGTGTTTATATGTCCTGGCTTAAATCTATGATGGAAAAAGAACCTCCAGAACCAGAAAATCCAATAGGCACAGTAGTAATCGGAAACATTGAACCGGATATGCATGATACCGCAAAAGAAGCAGTTCGCAAATCACTAAAACGTGCTGGATTCAAAACAATCGACGTGGGAAAAAGTGTTGCACCGCAAGTCTTTGTTGACAAAGCAAAAGAGAACAACGCAGACCTTATTGCGCTCTCAGTTAACACTGTACCAGCAAAGAACAACTTGGTAAAACTTGATGAAGCACTCAAAGCAGCAGGTCTAAAAGACAAAGTCGGCGTAATCATGGGTGGCGCAGCAGTTAAAAAAGAAGACGCAGACGCATTTGGTGCACTCTTCGGCAAAAACAAAGAAGAAGCCCCAGAGTTAGCCAAAAAAGCATTGAAAAAATAAAGCGCTGGCTGATGAGGCAACATGCAAAGATTCAAGACCCCCCAAAAAATCTATGAAATCGGAAAAGTGAAAATCGGCGGCCAACCGGGTGAGTTACCAACATTCCTTATTGGCTCTATTTTCTGGCTTGGTCAAAAAATGGTTTCTGATGCAAATAAAGGCCTTTTTGATGCCAAGGTTGCAGAAGACATTATTAACAGATGTCAAATTCAAAGTGATATCTCAGGTGTACCTTTTGCGCTTGATATTGTTGGCACAACAGAGATGGCTTTTGAGAAATATTTTGAATTCGTTTCTAAGCATACTGATGTTCCATTAATGCTTGATGCTATGAGTCCAAGAACTCGCATGGCAGCAGCAACTACTGCGAAAAAAATGGGTCTACAAGAGAGGTGCTTCTACAACTCAGTTTACAAAGGAGTAACCGATGTTGAATTAGCAAACTTGAAAGAAAGCGGCATAACAATGTCAATTGTTTTAGCAGACGATCCTCATGATACAACTCTTGCAGGCAGAATGAACGTTGCCGACGAAGCTTTAGCACTTGCAGCAAAAGGTGGAATTACAAAACCCCTTGTTGATACATCCATGCCATCTTTCCAACCCGATATGGGAAGCTCAGTTGTAGCTTTTCCAATGATGAAAGAGAAATATGGCCATCCTGTAGGTACAGGCAGTGGTAATGTTGTTACAACCATGGGTTGGGTAAAAGCTAACATTGCAAAAGAATTCCGAAAAGGCACTGTTACAGCAACTAATGCAATCTTGCAAACTATGGGTGCTAACTGGTTAATGTTCGGTCCCGCTGAACAAGCTGAATGGGTCTTCCCAGCAGTAGCAGTTGTTGATACATATATTGCATCTGCCGCTGCAGACTTTGGAACACAACCAGTAGACATTGAGGCACATCCGATATTCAAGATGTTTGCCTAAACCTCTTCTTTTTATTTTTTTATTAAGGCAACCTCCGAAAACATGTGTTTTAGACTTCAAACCGATAAAAACACAAATAACCCTGACATAAAGCAACAACCCAATTTTGCCTAAATTTTCAGAAAAACAAAACACCAAAACTTAACTAAAACAAACCCCGCCAACCACCAACCCAACAGATTCTTCAACATTTAAACACAATTAACCCACAAAAAACATAAACCACTACAAATTATGCACCAAATTCATACAAGCAACCTCCCAACACACACGACCCAACCCATGAACCCTACAAAAAATACCCACCATAAACCACGTCACATAACCAAAAACATACCCAACCCACGCACGAACACGCACAATAAGTCCATT
>JAITCR010000159.1 GCA_031282985.1 Nitrososphaerota archaeon
GAAGGCTTGCATATTTTCACGGTGTAAACAATGGTTGATCTCGCTGTGTTATTATTTGCTCGCTTCCGAGTAAACGGAACTCCAGATCAAATTGCGTCATTCCTAACTTAACACTCTCAAAATAAAAAGTGCGTTGGAGGCTCTTGTCCTCTGTTTTTTGGTTTATTCTACGAGTTTCTTTCTGGCGTGGTTTATGATGTCTACTGTTTGGTCTCTCCAAGCTTCAAAGCCTACGGGTGTTGAGGGATATGTGTTGTAGTGTGCTCGTAGTTCTTTCATTGTGGAAACTGCATAGTGCAGTTTGTTCAAAAAGCCTAAGCGACTTATGCCTCTAAAGATTCGTTTTGCTGTCTCAGTTATGTTAAGTTTGAATTCATCTCCCATGCCCGCTTTTAGTACATCATCTTCAGTCATGAGTTTTTGATTCATACCATAATTCAAGTCATCATCACTACATGAGAGCAAGAACAGTTTGAAAATGTCTAAGACACCTTGCTTTTTACCATAAGTATCAATATACTGCTTGTTGTAACCCCACAAAGTATCCTTAGTTGGCTCACCCTTACCTAAAGCTTCAATTATCTGCTTTCCAGCAAAATGACCACTAAGCATCGAAGGACCAATACCACCACCATGAATCGGGTTAACCAAAGACGCTGCATCACCTATGATGACAACTCCGTTGCTTACCATGTTATCCAGAGGTCTGCGAACAGGATCAAACCATGAACCGCCCGTTAAGACCTGTGAGCCATTAAACATTGGTTTTTTAAAGGCTGTCTCGTAGAGTTGCTCCTTTGGATTGGGATAACCAGTTTTTCGCATAAGAGCACCAATACCTACGTTTGCACGTGCACCGCTTTTGGGGAAAATCCAAATGTAGCCTCCTGGGGATGCTTTTTGGTTGAGGTAAATTTCGCAGTGTCTGGTGTTTTCTGTTTCTTGTTTAAGTTGACGAATTTCACGGTAACATGCTTCTACATCCTCATTGTCAATTTCCCTGTCTATACCTAACACGTCTGGTAGTTGCTTGCGTACAATGCCAAAAAAACCTGTGGCATCTATGACAACTTTGCTGCGTAATTCCACGGGTTCATTGGTTTTCATGTTTTTAACAGATATTCCAACTACTGTGGATTTTTCAATTATAGGTGAACGGAAATTCGTGTTATCTAACAGTTGGGCACCTTTATCGGTGGCTTTTTTTAGTAGCCATTGGCCAAATAAGTGTCTGTTAAGGATGTATCCTTTAAAGTCGTTGTCTGCTACGGTGAAGATAGTGTTTTCGTCTGGGGAGTAGATTTTCATGCCGTCTATTTTCGTTTCTAATTCGCCACCGTTAGGTTTTTCAAGACCTAAAAATGTTAGATGATGTTCTCCTAAGGCGTCTCCGCAGATTTTTTCTCCTATGTTTTCACGTTTATTTTTTTCTATTATGCATACTTTTAGGCCTGCTTCAGCGATTGTTTTTGCTGCAAGACAGCCTGCTGTTCCTGCACCAACAACTATTGCATCAAACTTTTCCATGTTTACATCTCCCAGTTAATATGATGTATTTTGTATACTATGTTGTATTAGTAAAGCTTTATAAATTATAAAGTAAGTCAAAACACACCAAGTGTAACTCACATGAACACTCCTCTAACTTTAAGCGCAGAATTCCGCAAATTAGTTGAAGAACAAATGGACAGAACCATACAGGGTATAGAGACAACTTTTTTTGTTATAATGGAAAAACAAAAAATAACTCCCCAAGAAGTAAAAGAAGAAATGGACAGTCTGCAAGAAAATTTCAACGTGTTATTCCAAAAATGGAGCCTAGAAATTCTCTACACTCTGTTGCTTAAAAAAACAAGCGGTTTTGGTGGGTTGAAAAAAATTTTAGAAGTAAATTCGCGTACATTATCTGATAAACTAAAACTACTTCACTCTCATGGTTACATAGAGCGCAATGTACAAACAGGTCCACCACTACGTGTAACATATAATCTATCAACTAAAGGAAAAAACACTGTACTGCTAGCCTTGCCACTGCTTTACTATTCAACAGCAGTTTAAAGGCTTTCAGTCGGTTTCTTTTTAATGACTCTTAGCAAACTTGTTGTTTCTTTTACAGTTTCAAAAACCATGCAAGTCAAAGTCTTCTGCAAACCATTAATACGTCTTAGCTTATCTACAACAAATTTGCCTATATCATTAACGTTTTCAGCTCTAATTTTAATTAGCAAATCCCAGTCGCCTGTGATTATGTGTACTTCTTGTACTTCAGATAGTCTTGTTATTTCTTCGGCTACTTCTCTTTGTGTAATTGGTGCTCCATCTGCTTTATTTCCGTATGAGACGGCGGCTAGGATGAAGGCGGCGGTTGTTAGGTTTAGTTTTTCGGGGGAGAGTATGGCACGGTATTGTTTTATTATGCCTAGTTCTTCCATGCGTTTTATTTTTGCGAAAACTGTGGTTATTGGGGTGTTGGTTTTTTTTGCTATTTGGTTAGCGGTTAGTTTGCTGTCTTCTTGGATTAATTGTAGTATTGATAGGTCTTTGTCATCTAGTTTAAAGTTCATATGTAAATATTACAAGTTTTAAGTATATAAACATGTTTTTATTGTAAATTAAGCAAATTTTATATAAAAAATTTCTTATACCTGCTACGTACTTCATACCTGCAAGTGTTAAGTGAAAAATATGACTCCCATTAACCCTCCAAAATCCTTAGACCAATTAACCGCTCAAGAAATAGAAAGAAAAGCAAACATAGGAAAAATAGTAACCTACACCCTAGGAAATCTAACATCAACATACGTAAACGAAGGCTTCCAATGGCTCCTCCCCGTCGTCTTAAGCCAAAGCACAGACCCCCTATGGCCAGACCCAAACGCGTCAATTGAGACAAGAATTGAAGTTGACATTTACGGAAAACCCGTACGCACTATGTCAAGCATGATTGTCCATAAATTAATAGCCGCCTCAACAGTGTATCCAAAACTGTTCATCCTCTCACCAAATGTTCGTATTGAAAAATCTGAACGTGGAAAAACTGGAAAACATATCTATGAATTCACCCAACTTGACTTTGAAATTCAAAATGCCACCTCAAAAGACGTTTTTTTACTAGTTGAAACTGCTCTTTGTACGTTAATTAAAGCTTTAAAGAAAGACATGAAAGAAGCCTTATCAGCTATTGGTCGTTTTGATGCTCTTCCAACATTAGAGGGGCCATTCAAAATTTTTGACCGCGAAGACCTTGAAGCTAAATATGGAGAAACCTGGGAAGCTGATGTTGCATCCGAAATTACTCAACCTGCATGGATTACAAACCTCCCACGTGAATTCTACGATTTTGAAGATTTTTCAACCGGCAAATGGGATAACTATGACTTAATAATGCCACAATTTGGCGAAGTACTTTCAGGCTCCAAACGAGAATATGACTATGCCAAAGTTATTAAAAAGATGGAACAACACGGGGTAAGAAAAGAAAATTATTCATTAATTATCCAGATGGCTAAAGAAGGCCGTTTAAAACCAACTGCTGGTGCAGGTATTGGTATTGAACGTATCGTTGGGTATATTACAGGCGTAAGACATATCGCTGAGTGTCAACCCTTTCCAAGGGTACCGGGAATAGTACATGAATTATAAGTTTGAGGTAATCATATGAATCCATATATAGAAGCACTTCAACCTAAACTGTCTCCAAAAGACCTTGAAAAACTATCTGCAATTGATAATCCAAATGTTCACGAGTTTATTGCAAAAATTAGTGATTTATGTCATCCAGAAAAAATTTTTATTTGCAGTGACTCAGCTGAGGACATAGCATATGTTAGAAAGCAAGCAATTGCGGGCGGTGAAGAACAAGCTATACTTACTCTTCAAGGACATACTGTGCATTTTGACGGTGAAAAAGATCAAGGTCGAGACCGTCAAAATGCCAAGTACCTTGTGCCTAAAGGTGTCTTTTTAAGTAAAGCCCTTAATCAAATAGATCGTCAAGAAGGTCTAACTGAAGTTCGTAGTATCCTTAGAGATTTAATGATTGGCAGAACAATGATTGTTCGCTTCATTTCCTTAGGTCCCCGAGATTCAGTTTTCACCATTTTAGGTTTACAATGTACTGACTCTTGGTATGTTGCTCACTCAGAAGACCTGCTTTACCGAACTGGATATGACCAATTTGTAAAAGCTGGACACAAAAGTGATTTCCTTAAAGTAGTCCATTCTGCAGGTAAATTAACTGAAGAAATGGTCAGTGCAGAACCTGACAAAAAACGAATATACATAGATCACATGGACAATACCATATACAGTGTAAATGCTCAATACGCTGGTAACAGTGTTGGCTTTAAAAAATTAGCTTTCCGACTTGCAATACGCAAAGCAAGTAGTGAAGGCTGGCTAGCAGAACATATGTTACTTATGGGTGTCTATGGTCCTAACAAACGTAAAACGTATTTTGCAGGAGCATTTCCAAGTGCATGTGGCAAAACCTCAACAGCAATGCTTCCCGGCGAAACCATTCTTGGAGATGATATTGCATACATTCGTGAAATAGATAGCATTGCACGTGCGGTTAACGTTGAAAGCGGCATATTTGGTATCATACAAGACGTAAAAGAAAAAGACGATGCTCTAATTTGGAAAGTTTTAACAACTCCTGGTGAAGTGGTGTTTTCCAACATTTTGGTCAAAGATGGTCAACCATACTGGTTAGGTATGGGTAAAGAATTGCCAAAGGACGGTTTAAACTATACTGGACAATGGTATGAGGGTAAAAAAGATGAAACAGGCGCTGAAGTAACCGCGGCACACAAAAATGCTCGTTATGCAGTTGCTCTGTCAGCTTTAGGTAATGTTGACCCAGAACTTAACAACCCCAACGGTATAGTCCTAGGTGGTATAATGTATGGTGGAAGAGATGCAAAAGCCTATGTTCCTGTTCAGCAAAGCTACAGTTGGGAACATGGCATTATTGCTTATGGGGCATCATTGGAAACAGAGACTACTTTTGCAACAATTGGCAAAGAGGGCGTTCCAGAAATTAACATGATGAGCATCCAAGACTTCATATCCATCCCCTTAGGTAAAAATGTTAGCAACAATTTAGACTTTGGGCGTAAACTTAAAAATCAACCCATAGTTTTTGGTGTGAACTATTTCCTACGTGGTGTTGAAGATGGCAAATACCTTAACAGTCCACGAGACAAGCACGTCTGGGTTAAATGGATGGAATTGCGTGTTCATAATGAAGTTGACGCAATAAAAACTCCTACAGGATTAATTCCAAAATACGGCGACCTAAAGAAACTCTTCAAAGAAGTATTAGACAAAGACTATACAAAAGAAGACTATATAAAACAATTCACCATACGCGTACCCGAAAACCTAGCAAAAATTGAACGTGTTTCCACATTCTACCAAGAAAACGTTGCTGACATACCTTTAGAAATGTTTGGCCAACTCTACAAACAACGCGAACGGCTACTAGAAGCACAACAAAAATACGGAGACTATATTTCCCCAGAAAAATTCCAATAAACAAACAAATATGGGAAATTTTTTCCCACACAACATTTTTCTTAATTTAACTACTGGACCTTAATACTAATTAGGGTTTTGTTGGTGAAACGAAGGTTTTATTAGCGTATGGACGTGCTATTTGTCGTTTAGGCTGTTTAAATGCTAAATTAGCCGTGTTATCTAAAAAACAGGAGCATTTCAGAAACTTTTCAGGACTCACCATAGAAGAATTCAACACCCTAAACCAAACTATAA
>JAITCR010000119.1 GCA_031282985.1 Nitrososphaerota archaeon
TAGTACAGGTGTTCCGTTGGCGTATTGTTTTGGTACACGGGAACACAGATATCTTGATGAGTTACGTTGTTTGCTTGCGCCGTTTAGAGTAAGTATTGTTTACTGTGATGATAATGTTGTTTATAAAACTCATATCACTGAAAGTATTGTGACTCCGGGTAAGAGGAATATGCAGTGTATTGAGCGTAAGTATTTGTCTTTACGTGCTTGGTGTAGCAGGCTTGTTAGGGGAGGTATTGGGTTTTCAAAATCGTCTTTTTGCATAAAATTGTTGTTGGTTTGGTCATAAACTTTTGGTTCTTTAAAAGAGAGCTACCATTTCACTTAACTTAGGACATGACCAATTATTTTACGTATTTAGCACGCATTTAACCTGTGTCTGTTTTTGTGGAAGGCGATTTAAATGAGTGTATTCAGTTGTTGTTTGTTTAGTGGTAAAATTATGTAAACTTAAATAGCCTGTTTTATTATTTGTTATGTTGGAGATAAATAAAGTGCCTGCTATAGAAGTTGGAAGAATATGCGTTAAACAATTCGGTAGAGAACAAGGCAAAAAATGTGTCATCATTGATATGATGGATAAAAGCTTCATACTTGTAACCGGACCAAAAAAACTCAGTGGAGTCAAAAGACGAAGAGTAAACTTGAACCATATAGCACCTCTTGAAGATAAAATTGAAATCAGCAGAGGGGCCTCAGATGAAGAAGTAACTCAGGTCTTAGAAGTTGCTGCTAAAACAGAGCTAATGAAAGCTTAGATTTTAAATTCAAACTTTAATTACCTCAACTATCTTTTTCTTTCAATTCAAGGAGCATCATTATTAATGCCAAGAACCAGCCCTCCATGGGAAACTAAACGTGAAAACTTGACAAAAACAGAGGATAGAACTAACCCCAAGTTTGGACATATTCCATCTGAGCGTCCAGTAGAAGAGTACATCAAATACGGTGTTATCAATCTTGACAAGCCAGCTGGACCAACAAGTCATGAAGTTGCTGCGTGGACCAAGAAAATTTTAAAATTAGCTGTTATTGGCCATGGAGGAACATTAGATCCTCAAGTAACAGGAGTTTTGCCAGTTACTTTAGAGGAGTCTACAAAAATTGTGCAGGCGCTTCTTTACACAGGTAAAGAATACATGTGTGTTATGAAGCTTCACGGTGATGCAGAGGAAAATCAGGTTTGTCATGTTCTAGCTGAATTTGAAGATTTGATATATCAGCGTCCACCCCTACGGTCATCTGTTAAACGTCAGATTCGTACAAGACGCATTTACTATAATGAATTTATTGAAATGGATGGTCGTAACGTGCTTTTTAAGGTAGGTTGTGAAGGGGGAACGTATATTCGAAAGCTTTGCTATGACGTGGGCGAAATTTTAGGCGTTGGGGCTCACATGCAAGAGCTTAGACGTACACGTGCAGGGCCGTTTACGGAAAATAGTTCAACTCATGTAAATCTGCATGATATTGCGTACTATTTTGGTGAATATCAGACAAAGAAAGATCCTGCAATTTTACGTAAATTCATTCAACCAATGGAAACAGCGCTTGAGTTAATTCCAAAAATTGCAGTACGAGACTCAGCTGTTGACGCTTTATGTCACGGTGCAAGTCTTACAGCGCCAGGTGTCGTAAAAGTTGATTCACAAATTCAAAAAGACACCATAGTTGCAGTTATGACATTAAAAGGAGAAGTTGTCACACTTTCAAAAGCGGTAGAGCCTACAGAACAAATTTTGGACTTAGAACATGGCATCATTGCAACATCAGAGAGGGTGTTAATGCCAAGAGGTACTTATCCTAAGGTTTGGAAAATCGGTAAAGAAAATGACCAAAAATAAAAAAAAACTTACCAGTGACCACTATTTTTCTTCGTCTCCAAAATCTGAAACAAACTATGGTTTAATTCGAGCTAAATTTTTGGGCAGAAATTTTGAGTTTATAACTGCTTCAAGCGTTTTTTCTAAACGTCGTATTGATACAGGTACACAATTACTTGTTGAATCGATGATTCTTCCGGAGAAAGGTTCAGTTTTAGACATAGGTTGTGGATATGGAGCCGTCGGTATTGCCGCTGCAAGGTTTAATTCTAAATTACAGATTTACATGACAGACGTTAACACACGAGCAGTTAATTTAGCGAAAAAAAACATTGAAAACAACAAAATAGCTAACGCTCAAGCACGATGCGGCCACCTATATGAACCTGTTGAAGATTTAAAATTTGATTGCATACTATCTAATCCACCTGTAAGTGCAGGCATGGAAACAGTAAAAACAATAATTACCGAAGCCAAAAAAAACATGCAACCAGAAGCCGTTTTTGAAATGGTCATCCGCTCCAAAATCGGCGCAAAAATGTTCCCAGAATTATTCAGTGAAACATTTGGCAACTGCACAATTGTAGCAAGAGGAAGCGGATTTAGAGTATTACTGGGCAAATATTCCAAATAGTTTACACAACCCAAATAGACCAACTTAAAACTAAGCCATTATATAGCGAGGCAATATTTGACCCTAATAAGAATGACAATTGAACAAATCAACATACAATCAGCCGCATTAAATGAGATATACATTAGACCTCTTCGGAAATTATAAATATTGTGTTGGGCTTGTTTTATGTAGTTGTGGTTTAAATTATGGTTGATAGCGTTAGTCGGTATGAGAAAGCATCTAAATTACGTTCAGAGG
>JAITCR010000142.1 GCA_031282985.1 Nitrososphaerota archaeon
GAGTGTCGGTGGGCTAATTTGAAGCGTGCTTTGTCTGATTTGATGCCTAAATGTGAAACCCTGCAAGAAACTGTGTACACTCATTTTGGAGAGTGTAATTCTTAAACTATTCTGCTATAATCTACGCAGGAGTAATTATAATGGCGCTAATCTACGACGTAATATTAATGTGAACAGGCTCTAGTTTCACAAGAGATCTAATGAAGCCCCATAACGGATAACCATGTGAAAAAAGAAAAAAATGTTAGACAAGCAGTTTTCTGTGGATATGTTAGTGTACTAATTATTAGTTTTCTTTGTGCTAATGGTTTCATGTTTGTACTAATGTATAGCATTATATTTTTTGGCGCTTAATATGAAATAACGTTTCAACGTTAGAAGAGGAATAAAAATGGAAAAACACCCAAGGAGTATAAGTGTAACATTGATGATAACTCTGCTTGTAATTTCATCAGCAGTAATGGTTGCTGTGAAAATAATGAGATTATAAAGCAAAGTCTAAAGGGCAGACTTTCTTAGGTCTTTTGCATTGTTATACGTTCGGGGTAGGTGTAGATGTTCATGCGTTTTTCACGTACAAAGCCGACTAAGGTAATATTGGCTTTTTGAGCAGAGAAAATGCCTGAGTTTAAAACAGCAGCAACTGAGGCTACTATGGGTAGTCCTGCTTTGGCGGCTTTGTAAATCATGTCTCCGGGTACGCGTCCGGTTATTATCAGGAAGCATTGTGTGAAATTTGTTTTTGAAAGCAGACCTTCGCCTATGACTTTGTCGACGGTGTTGTGTCTGCCAACGTCTTCTGAAAAGGCAATCATGGTGCCGTCTGCTTTAAAGATGCCACTATCATGCAGTCCGCCTGTTTTTTTAAATCCTGTGGCTTTTTCGTTCATTTGGCAAATAGCGTCAAATATTGTTTGGGCGTTTATTGTTAAGTTAGAGTTTACTGTAGTAATTTTGTTGTCATGTTGGTAAGCTGAGGTGCTGTTTTTTACAAGAGGTACTATTCTTGCTCCTCTGCGGCGATTTTCCAGACGATTATCCATGTTTATGTTTGTTTTGAATTGTATATTGCAAATGTTTTCTGTTTCATTTGACGTAATGCTTTCAATTTCATCAATGCTATGTAGAATTTCTTCGGCAAACAGGTAACCTGTGGCAAGTTCTTTAAATTGAGAAGGAGAACTCCAAATAACAAAAATAAAAAGGTCATTTAAAACTATTTTAAGGGGCACCTCTTCAGCTATGTTATCACACATTTTAGTTACAGTCCCCTTAGACAGGTCAAGTCTGGTCATGTCTATTTGCCGCATAAATCATACCCTTTCAATCTGCTTGTTAAGTAACACCTTGATAAATTCTTCGGCTATCCATCAGTGTTCAATTTAAGCAGTCAACAGACAAGTGGTCAGCGTTAAAAAAGGTGAATTAGAGATATTTTTCATAGCTGCTGCATGTAGGGTTTGTTGCTTTTAGGGCAAAAATTTTGCCTGTGCCCCGTTCAGCTATGTCACCTAAAAACACATAGAAGGGTCCTTGAGCGGTTTGTGTTGCGTCAATTTTGACTTTAGGTTTAATGCTATCAACTGTAAAGGTTGGCATTAACAATTCAACGGTTCCATTTATGATGATTTTTCCACCAGTCATACATGCACCGACACGTATAGCACAGTCTTTTTCAACATATATAGTTCCGCCAAGCATATGATAGCCAAGGTATCTCCCTGCTGAACCATTAATTCTAATTAACCCACCTTGCATATAGCAACCTACATCGGTGCCAACGTTTCCGTAAACAATAATTAAACCCCCTCTCATACCTGTGCTAGTTCCCCTGTATGGTGAAGCGGTATAATCTCCGGAATTGCCGTGAACTTCTATTAGACCTTTTTTCATTTCGCTACCTGTCCAACCGCCAGAGTTTCCGTTTACTATAATTTTTCCGCCAGACAGTTTTTCGCCTGTGTGCATTCCTACATCGCCGTTTATGACGATTTCACCGGTTTTCATGCCTTGACCGATGCGTTTGACTTTTGAAAAATCACCTGTAAGGGTAATGTTTGGTGTTTCTACAGTTTTATTCTCTGTAATGTTAAAAGCGTCGTTAAGTGTGATTGTTTCTTTTCCTTCTGTTATGGGCAAATTTTTGATGTCTTGTATTGTTTTTCCGGTAAATACGTCAACGTTAATGCATGTTGCTTGAATTTGAACGGTAAATGCTCGTTTAGGTGTAATTGTTATCATGTTTAGACACTTGCCTTGATACTTATTTTTTCTGGAACTTTGATATAATGATCTGTAACGGGGTAATTATCAAATTCTATAGTCCAGTATTCTTTAAATTTGCGTTTCATTTCATCATTTATTCTGCAAGGCTCTTTTGTTTGTACATCAAGCCACATTGTTCTACCTGAGGGTGTAGCAACAATTTCTGCATCTTTAACAACAATTTCGCCATCTTTAATAGTGTAGACTGCATTACCGAACGCTTTACGCACAGACTTATAGGTGTTAGCAATATCGGTTGTTTCAGGGTTAATGTTATAAATTGAAACATCTGCATCTGCACCTATGCCAAGGTGGCCTTTGTTTTTAAGGCCTAACGCTTTAGCTGTTCCTGCACGAGTAACAATTGCCAATTCATATAATGTGTATTCACGATCAATTGAGGGCAGTAAACTTTTCTTTTGAGCTTTTTTGTTACAGTTCTTAAGAGTGGCTTCTCGCGCTTTGCGACTATATAGCCAAGCGAAAACCCTTGGATAATGGAAAAAGGGTCCACCATTTGGATGATCTGTAGTCATGAACCATTTCCAAGGATCTTTAATTAGCAAAGATAATTCTAAGCCAATGGACCACTGTATCGCATTTACAGCATTCTTTCTCTTAAAATGAAAAGGTATAATTCCGCCACTGGACTCTGTTTCAACATCACTATTTACCCATTTATTATGACCACCCAACTCGTAGAGCGCAAACTCGAAGGGGCCATCAGCTGTCATAGTTGTAGTATCTGCAAAAGTAATTTGACCAATATCAACAGTCATGTGATTATGAGCATTAAGATAATTAGCAATTTCTTCAGCACCAGACTTAAAATGCGCCCAATTATCACCAGCAAAACTACTAAACTGAATATGAGTTATATGCCCAATAGGCTTATCCCCTTGATATACACTTTCAAGAGCTCGCATGGTATCTATCGTTGTCTTATAATTACCCGGCACACCCAAATTGTTAGTATGCAAATGAATTGTATGAGGCATATTTAACATCGTATTAACTTTTGCCATACCAATAATAATGTCTCGAGGCGTTAAACAAAAATTTGGCACCTCATCATCAAGACTATGAACATTACGGCCAAACCCCCAAGACTCCAAACCACCCGGATTAACAATTTTAATAGCATAACTACGCGTAGACCGTATCATCCACGCAACAAGCCTTGCACATTCTTTAAAATCCCCCTTAGCAATATTTTCAAGAGCAAACCACCAATCACCAAGTAAAGTAAAAGAAGCCTTATCAATTAAGGGTATATCATTGAGTTCTTCATGCGCATGCTTTGCCTTCATAGCAGCCATAGAAGGATTCATAACAGTCGTGTAACCCATTTTTGAATACCGATAACCCGTAACATATGTTGTTGGAATTGAATAACCCGTACCACTACGAGTCAACGCAGTCTTTTTAACAACATCCTTAACATGATCATCAGGACGAATTAACCTACCAAGGTTAACTTCAGAACCAGCAATGTGACTATGAATATCAACACCACCCGCCATAACTGTTAAACCAGAAACATCAATTATTTTAGCGTTACTTTCACTAACTTTCTTAACTATTTTTCCATCTTTAATGGCTATATCCATTTTCTGACAATCAATCTTGTTAATTGGGTCAAAAACAAAACCATTTTTAATTAAAATCTCAGTCACTTCAAACAGCCTCCATTAATACATCTCTTTCTCGATGCTCTTCGAACGCCTCTTTTTAGACCCTACCATTTCTTGCGACACATTACCATCAGCAGCATCAGTTGCAGTTTTCTTAGCTTTAATTACACGAACTTCCTCAAGAATACGCCTAACTATTTCCTCATCACTAGGCACACCCTTTGGAGCTTCAACAACTTTCTTCAAAGTTATAGCCACTGAATCCATACGATAAGCAGTACCAGCCTGCTCTATACCACACCATTGCGTTGGAAACACTACATCACCCAACCGTGAGATTGCATTCCAATCAGGATTAATAGTTATCAAAGGATACTTTAGCATATTCTGAAGAGCACCTTTAGGAAAATGAGCACCAGGATCAGCAGATATAACCAGAGTTGCATCATTATCACCACGCCTCAACAAGTCAATAGCGGTGAATTCGCCAGGATTATACTGCGGATACCCTTGAGAGAAATCTAACGCAAAAGGATAACCTGTCTGCCAAGCAAAAACAGTATTAGCACCTGTAACATTAAAATGACCTCTCATGGGTGAAACAACAAATTTTGTTTTCCGATTAAGATCACGAGTTAAAGCAATAGCAAGTTCAACATTTCTAAACCGACCAATACTTTGAGTTAAACCTAAACCAAAAAAGATCGCGCCAAATTCAGCATTCACCATGACATCTGCAATCTCTTTTAAGTAATCAACAGGAACACCCCCAACAGTATCAACATCTAACTCTTGATCATTAACTAAACAACGTAACGCACCAAATATTTCATAATCCCTATTTGGTTCAACTTGAACAAAATAATCAGCAACCTCAGCAGTCATAGTCTTCATTACATCAAAAACAACCATTTTACGCCCCTCCTTTGCCAACGTCTGCGGAGGTGCCTCAACTAAAGCAGACTTTGGACGGGAAGGAGACTGATAACGAACTTGCGTTCGCCTAATTGCTGCTGCAACTTTTTTCTGACTAGCCTTAGCTTTTAATTTTTGCACATATTCTTTAAACTCACTCTTTTCAAAACGGCCCTCAGTAAAGGCAGTGTATCTTTCAACATGTCTCGGATGGGAACTCCAAGGATTACATGCCCAATAAATAATCAAATCTGCACGATGCCTAATTTGACCTAAAGTAGCTGTGGGTATACCAATTTCTTGAGTAGCCATAACAGATGGGCCATGACATACACTACAACAGTTATCCAAAGCAGAACCTAACTCTTCGGCAAGTTCTACACCAACATGCTGCGTTTCACTTGCAGAACTGGTCCAACCAAACAGTAAAGGATACTTTGCATCAGTTAAAATTTGTGCAGCTTCATGAATTGCCTCATCTATAGTTACAGGCACAAGTTTTCCGTTTTTCCGTATATGAGGTTTAAGAATGCGCTCTTCACTTTTATAACCATGAACCATTTTAGCTTCACATACAGCACACCCATTTTTCATTTTAATGATCTCATTATTTTCCACTGTAACTTCGAGATCATCACATAAGCAACCACATATTGTACAAACAACAGATCCGATTACTTTTGTCATAATAATTACTTTCCAAACTCTTGTTTTAAAAGCTCATCTAAAGTTAAAACAGGCTTATCTGGAGCCGGTTCAACCTCAACAGTAAAACCTCTAAAAGTAGGCATACCTATACTATCAGTATCAGTACCACAAATAACATTTGCCCAAAGCCCACAGGGCATAAAAACCATGCCAGACATTGTACCATGAGTATACTTTTTTACTTTAACAACAACCGAACCATAAGGAGATGTCACTTGAACATTTGCACCATTCTTTAAACCAAGCTTTTTAATATCAACAGGATCCAAAAAACAAACGGCAACACTATCAAAATACTCAGATGAACCTTTCCCCAACTCTTTGCCTACGCCTTGATCAATCGTTCTGCCAGTAATTAAAGTTACACTTAGCTTTTGCTCTACCATGGCTTCTCCGACCATTACTTATGCAATTTGCCAGTTATATTAAGATATATAGTGTTTTTGTTGACAAACACTATTTTTGTCTATTGTATGGACCCCTGTTATAGTCCTCCAAGTTCCCAATAGAGAGTACTGTTTCAAACAGGACTTAACCCACTCTCCCAAGTCTTGCAATAACTTGGAATAACGTTACATATTGTATAGAGTATAAAAGTTTAGCTTATTTATGTAGACGTACACTAACAGGCGAAGCATCAGCATTCAACTCAAACATATCCTCAATATGAGTACATGAATGACATAACGGAACAATATACCATGAACGATCCTGATTTTTTCTTAACCGCGCCTTTCGCACATGCGCACCTACTGTTGCTTTGTTAGTACAACCTTTTACTTTACAGGTTTTACTTGATTTTCCACTGTTTTGCTCGTAAAAATCAAGCCAACTATCATAACCGCTTTTGGGTTTACGATCAGCTGTTCCGATTATGTTTTTCCATTTTAACACATTATTCACCTTATAATGCATAGTTTTTATGTTATATAATAATTTTGAAACTGTGTAAGTGTGAATAAACGCGAAATTAATGATAAACCAAAAAGTAAGAATAGCAAAAACAACTTCATATTAAAAGAGGTATGAACAGTGAAACTGGAAGAAATCAAAAACAACAAAGAAATAATGGCCCAACTTCGGTGGGACTTAAACCCACAATCCGCAGTGTTACCAGTCGAAAAAAATGAAGAGTCTTCACAAGCTGAACTTGACCACCTTAATGAGTCTATGGTAGATAATGCAGGGGCTTACTTTTATGTGGATGTATGGAATCGTTCTGTTCGATTAGCTCTTATGATTCAAGACGTTTGGGGTTATGGTCGTAGTGTGTTTATTGAAAAGTTTGACAGCCCATTACTTGAAGAGTCAATTTATGAATGCGGCGGTGCAGTTAATATCAGTGGAGGATACCCAATTAATGGAGACCTTGAAGTGGAGTTAAAGAAAAAACTAGGACTTAACAACTAATGTTTTGGAGAGGATTTCAAAAGGGATTATGTGCGAGGTTCCAGATTTCCTCTCGTGAGCCGTTGACGTGAAAACGGGCAAACATAAAAATCGTCAAATCAATCATACGTAAACTTTGAGACCATACAGGTCCTCCGACGAAACCTCCCACAACAATGCCGCTGACGAAAATTATTCCGCTCCACCCCATGTGTTTATGCTTTCGTTTGAACCGGTAGCTCAGACAGAATCAACTCCGCATACACCCCCAATTATCCGCAAAGAAAACCTTAACCTTTAACTGTTGCAGCCGACCAAGCATTTTCCTCAGAGTTAGGTGCTTCGATTTCCATATTCCCAATCAACCAATTCACCGGTAGTTCTACAATATGCCTTCCAGAACCAGACCTTGTTTTTTT
>JAITCR010000162.1 GCA_031282985.1 Nitrososphaerota archaeon
TTGTGTACGGGCAAGAGAAATACGCAGGGAATTGAGCGTAAACATCTAATGTTTCGTACAGGGTTTAAGCGTTTAGCTCGTAAAACTATTTGCTGCTCTAAATCGTTGGAGATGTACAAAATCATGTTTGGGCTGCTCATAAATGTATTGGAATTTGGCCGTCAACCATTTTGATACATGACCAAAGTGTAACCCTATTTTTAGATAGAACAAAGTTGATTATTTTTAGAAAAAGTTTTATTAGCGTAGCAGTCCATTAAGACTTTTAAGATTATTCAAGCTTTAGAGGTTAATTTGATGCCTGAAATTCGTGTAGCAATTGTCGGTGTGGGTAATAGTGCCTGCGCCTTAACTCAAGGAACACAATATTACAAGAACGCTAAAGATGGCGAAACTGTTTCTGGACTTATGCATGTAACTTTTGGTGGATACCACATAAAGGATATACGGTTCGTTGCTGCTTTTGAAGTAAATAAAAGCAAAATCGGAAAAGATCTCTCAGAGGCCATCTGGATTGCACCAAACTGCTGCGAAAAATTCAGCGATGTTCCGAATTTAGGTGTAAAAGTTTCACCGGGCATAATTTTGGATGGAGTCGCCTCACATATGCGTGAGACATTCAACGTTTATGATGATAGAAACACCACACGTGAAAGTATCGTTCAAACACTCAAAGATACAAAAGCCGAAGTTCTTGTTAATTATCTCCCAGTAGGCAGTCATGACGCAGTACGATTCTATGCCCAATGCGCCATAGATGCAGGCTGTGCATTTGTCAACTGCATGCCAGAATTCATCGGCAGTGATGCTACAAAAGAGTGGCCTGAGAAGTTTGAAAAAGCTGGCCTACCAGTTCTTGGCGATGATATCAAAAGTCAAGTCGGCGCAACTATACTTCACCGCAACATTGTACAGCTTTGCCTTGACCGAGGAGTTATAGTAGACGAGACATACCAACTCAATCTTGGTGGCGACACAGATTTTCAAAACATGACAGTTGAAAGTCGTCTTAAATCAAAACGCATCAGTAAAACCGAGGCAGTAACGAGTCTTGTTCCATATAACCTGCCTACACGTATTGGTCCAAGTGACTATGTTAGTTTTTTGGGTAATAAAAAAATCTGCTATATCAGTTTAAAAGGTCGTAAGTTTGGTGACCGCCCAATCAGTATAAGTGTTAAGCTTGAAGTTGAAGATTCACCAAATAGTGGCGGTGTTGTCATTGATCTTATACGTGCAGCAAAAATTGCTCTTGATCGTAAAATTTCTGGTGCCTTACTCAGTATGCCTGCGTACGCGTTTAAGCATCCTCCAGTTCAGGTTCCTGATAGGCAAGCGCTTCAGTGGACTGAAGAATGGATATCGGGCAAGCGTGATCGCTAAAATTTTTCCCATTTTTCTTGTTTTTTGTGAAAACGTTAAGCAGAAACGTTTAGATTATGCTTTAATTTAATGATATTAACGTTAGAGGTTTAGTTACATGGTTGAAGTTGAAGGATATTATGTTCTTGAAGGTTTGTACTATTCAAAAGATTTTGCTTGGATAAAAGTTGAAAATAATAAAGTTCGTGTGGGTATAACAGATTATGCTCAAAAGGCCTTACGTGAAATAGTGTACACTGAACTTCCAGATATAGGAACAGAGGTAAAACAAAATGAATCCTATGGAGTACTTGAATCTGTAAAAGCTGTGTATGATCTCATTACGCCCATAAGCGGTGAAATAGAAGAAGTTAATGAAGAAGCGCTTTCACATCCAGAAACGCTAAATGAAGATCCATATGGTAAAGCGTGGTTACTTGTCATAAAACCATCCAATTTACAAACTGAACTGGACAATATTATGGACTTTGATAAAGCAGTTGAGTGGCATAAAACGCAAGTTAAAGAGAAATAATTTTGAAAGCTGAAAAGGGATGCCGCAAAAAATAGTTATAATCGGTGCGAACGCGTCTGGAATAGAAGCTGCTTCAGCTGCACGTAAAAAAGATCGCACTGCAGAAATCACCCTTATAACCAAAGAGAAAACTGTTGGTTACTCTCGTTGTGGTTTACCCTTTGTAATTAGTGGAACAATTCCACAATTTAAAGAACTCATAGTTTACCCTTCCGCATATTTTCAGATGCTTAAACTAAATCTGCGCACACAGACCATAGCAATTGTAATTAACATTAAAGAAAAAACTGTTACAATTCAAACGCCAGAAGGATCAAATGAAAACATCACATATGATAAACTTGTAATTGCAACTGGTGCTGACCCATTTATTCCACTGATTAAAGGTAGAGAGAAACACGGTATTCTAAATCTGCGTAGCATTGAAGACGGCGAAAAAATTGATGCTATTATTAAAGCGGGTGCTAAATCTGCGATAATTATGGGTGCAGGTTTAATCGGGTTGGAACTTGGTGTTGCTTTAATTGAACGTGGTTTGCAGGTTACAGTTGTTGAAAGGTTACCTCAAATTTTACCGCAGTTACTTGATGCAGATATGGCAGAACTTGTTCAGTGCCATCTTGAGCAGAAGGGAATGAAAATTCTGTTAAACAGAACTGTTGAGGAAATTCGTGGTGTTGATAATGTTTCAGCTATTAGGACAGGCGAAGAAAATTTCACGGCAGACATGTTCATTAACGCTTTTGGTGTTCGGGCTAACACGAAGCTTGCTGTTGATTCAGGCATACCTCTTGGTGAAACAGGTGCTATTAAAATTAATGCTCGTATGGAAACTGAGGTAAAAGATGTTTATGCAGTTGGTGACTGCGCTGAAACTGTTCACGCTATCACTCATATGCCGATTTGTCCGCAATTGGGCACTGTTGCAGTTCGTCAAGGTAAAATTGCAGGTGCAAATGTTGGCGGAGACTGTACGCAATTTACAGGTGTTTTGGTTTCCGCAGTTACTAGATTGTTTGGTATTGAAGCAGGTGCGACAGGAATAAATGAAACTGTGGCAGCAAAGAATTGTTTTAATGTGGTTATTGGTGTAGTAAACAGTAAGACTAAAGCTGATTATTATCCCTCGGCGAAACCAATTAGGGTTAAACTGGTTGTGGAAAAAAATTCAGAACGTATTGTTGGTGCTCAGGTTGTTGGTGGAGAAGAGGTTACTCAACGTATTAATGCCCTTTCTTTTGCTATCCAAAAACAAATGACGGCACGTGAGCTCGCTAAAGCAGACACTGCATACGCACCACCAATGTGTGAAACGTGGGAGACAATGGTTTTGGCCGCAGAGAGGGTTTTAATGAAACTACGTTGAGTACAATTCTTCCTGTGTTTTTCTCATGAAAGCATCCAGTTAGTTATTTGCCATTAACATAACCTGCTTTAACAAGTAAACCCACAGCTTCCTCAAACGGAACCAACAAATCCCTAGCCCTAATCACCTTCGGTCGTCGCTTAGACCCCAACTCCTCCTCAAAAAACAACTCACCCCTAACAAGCAAATAATACATAACCCCAAGCATTTTTCTAGCCAAAACAACAATAACAATACCATAACCCCTACGAGCCTTAACCCTCAAATAAAACTGCTTAAAACAAGAATCACCCCTACACTTAACAGCCGCCAACGCACACTGCACCAAAACAAGCCTCAACCACTTAGAACCATACTTCGTAATATACCCATTCCAACGCTTCTTCCCCCTCTGCCAAACAGAAGGCGTAATCCCACAATAACCACACATACTCCTCTCATCAACAAACCGTGAAACATCCCCAAGCTCCGCAGCCACCATAGCAGCAGAAACAAACCCAACACCCGGAACACTACTCAACCTATCAACAACATCACCATCAACATATTTTACTATCTGCAAATCCACCTCAACAATCTTTTGCTCAAATTCACCAACCATCCCCATACACAATTTAGATCATGTATCAAAATGGTTGACGGCCAAATTCCAATACATTTATGAGCAGCCCAAACATGATCTTGTACATCTCCAACGATTTAGAGCAGCAAATAGTTTTACGAGCTAAACGCTTAAACCCTGTACGAAACATTAGATGTTTACGCTCAATTCCCTGCGTATTTCTCTTGCCCGTACACAA
>JAITCR010000164.1 GCA_031282985.1 Nitrososphaerota archaeon
CTAACTGCATAAAGATACAGTGCGGAGGCGTGTTTGGTGACGTTTTTGTCTGTGGTTTGTGTGAATTGGTGTCCGCAGTTTTTGCGTTTGTAGCGTTGTCTGTTGTGATTAAAGCCTGCCTTTACACAGTACGGGCTTGCGCACTTGGGACATTCATAACTATCGCAGATACAAAGAGTTAAACTGCTCCATAATCCTTTTTAAAATACTCCCCGTAGGTTATGTTTAGATTTTTATCCGGCGTACCACGTAGACTAAAAAACATATTTTCACACTTTAAAGAATACTTGTAACTGTTCAGTCGTATGGAAATTTTTGAAACAGTGAAGTTACTGTTCCTGTGAAAATTCCGGAAATAGTGCTGTAGGCTGACTTTTCCTGCTTAACAGACGTACCAATAATTGAAGCAATTCTACCAAAATTCCTCGCACCCTGTGCTGAACGAAAACAACCCGAAACCTTCTGCTTCACCTTAACATTACAAATATCACACTCAGCCAAATTATTATCAAACGACACCAAAAAACCAAAAGCAAACCGCAAAACCTCCACCCGATACACAACAAACCGACCAAAAGACAACATGTTTTCGAACGCTTCCGCACACCCAAAACCAAAGAATTCTCCCCCAAACCCAACCCCACAATCCGCTCATACTCTCCTACAAACTTTTCACGATAAACAACCGGCAACTCACACTCACCCGCTTCTTTACAACACTTAACAACCTGCTTTAACCTGCGTAAAAAATCCATCATTTGAGCAGCCCAACCCTGACCAGTATTCTCAACAACACCCAAAAGCTCACGCAACAAATGCACATTACAAAGCACATGAGAACAATTATCATACTCAAAATACGCCTGCCAACAATCATGAACCGCCACACCCCAAACCCAGATAACACACCATTGTCATCCGTACCCAACTGACCCCGTTTGGGATGAACCGTAACATATGTGGCCTCACCACTGGATGCCGTATGTAGCCACTGTTTATCCCCTCAACATATGGACCTGTTTCATCAAAATGTAAAACTTTCTCATTATGTAGTCTTTGGGGGATTTCATTTAGAATGGGTTCTGCTTTTTGAGTAAATTCTGCTACATGGTTAACTATGGTGCCTGTGGATATGGGTATGTCAAATATGTCATTTAGAATTTTTTGGGTTTTATCGTAGCTGTCCATGGCGTAGTGGGTGAATAGGACTGAGATGGCTTTTACACCTTTGCCGTATTGTATTGTGGAGGTTAGGTTTTTTGGGTAGGGTTTTGTGTTTGGGGTTTGGCAGTTTGGGCAGGTTATGGTTATTTGGTTGTGTTTGGTCAGGTTGGTTTGTATGTTTATGTCGTTTTTGTAGCGTGTGTCTGTTTGGGTGCCAGGTATTTGTGTGAGGTTTGTTTGGCAGTGTTTGCATTGTTGGGGTTTGTGTTGTATTGTTTGGTCGGGTTGTTTTTGGATTTTTAGTCCGTGGTCTTTGTGTCCTTTTTGTGCGCCTGGGTTTTTGCCGTGTTTTATGGTGTTTTTGTCTTTTTCTTTTTGGCAGTATTTGCATTGGAGGTTTTGGCATGGCAGGGTGTCAGTGTCTTTTGGGCGCGTCATGCCGCTATTTTAATATCAAGCACCACATAAACAAATCCATATCAGGACATTGCCTGTTTTTGATAGCAACTTTAACAATCGCCACCCTTCAAAAAGAAGGGCAACTCAATTATATAAAGCCGTTAACAACAAAAAAGCTCGTCCAAAATGCACCTGTTCCGAAGGAACATATAGTTGCGCACTTCTAAAATGAAAGGTTATCTTTAACTTTTGGACAAATACGCGATAATGCTCTGATTTTCGTTGGACAAGCTCCACTTTGCTTGATTTTTGATTTTAACGCAAGGATAAAAGTGTTCCTGCTGTAAGTGGTGTACACTATTATTGTTTAGGCAGCCTCGAAAATCCCCTTAACTTTCAAGGGCATAATGTGTAGTAAAGGTAAAGTAGGGAAATTTGTATGGGGCAATTACTGAATTTATTTTGTTTTTATCGGTTTGAAGCGTAAAACGTGAGTTTTCGGAGGTTGCCTTCACATTACACGTTTTTGTTTGTTTTCTCTCAAAATTATTGCCAGTATATACACCTGCAATAGTTACATATGAAATAACAATCAACACACAACTATTGCTTGTAAATATATATAAAACCCAAAAGAGTAAAAATTAAGAAAGGAAAAATGAAAAAATGAAAAAAACAACTATTATTAGCATAATTCTGTCAATATTTATGATGATGACTGCACTAGTAGCAATACCTGTAACAAATGCCTCACACGACTATAACTATGGCTATTCCAGCAACTTGTACACCACTAACTGGCTTCAATATTCAAATAACGCACAAGCAACATCAACCGCTTTTAGCAACATCGATAGCCTATTTACCCAGCAAAGAATTTGGATTAATAATGGATGGGCCTACATCTACGGTGAAGTGTGGGACTGGGGTTCATCAGCAACGCCAACTGATGTCTACAATAGAATAACACATGATAACTCTGTCCACTCTGGACGCTCTACAATCCTTTACGTTGGACACGGTGGTCCTAATGGTTTTTACGTCTATTCTCCACAACCAAACAATCAAGCAGTTACACCTGCCTTAGTATCGTTTAGTACAATTCAATCCAGTACACAATCAAGTCCGCAACATCGCTTAGCTTTTATGTGGGTATGCAATGGCAAAACAAGTAATAATGCAGGTTCTGCGACAGCATGGAACCCCATGGCAATGAGCAACCAAGCTCTGTATGGTCCATACACTTGGATAGGCTTTGACGGCGCTTCACCATGGCTAATCGAAAGCATAAACACTGGAAATACATACCAAAACTGGCTTGTTTTCTTCTATTACCACGCGCTCACTAATGGTTACTCCGTACAGAAGTCACTTGACGAAGCGTCTAAGTCAACAGGCTACGCAAACTTTGCTAATACGCCATTAAATCAAGGTAGCTATCTGACTTACTGGCCATATAATCCAGCAGGCAATTATGCTGGAAAAATGCATGTGGTTGGTACACCAACGAGTACCTATCTATAACATAGGATGCATATTTTATGACCGAAAAAATATTGAAAAAATTAAACAAAAGCTTCCTCTCACTTGCATTGACAATGGTTTTACTGTTATCCTTTATAAGTATTGTAGCCGCTGAACAAGTAGAACCACAAGCAACAAGCCCACAACGCCCACCCCAAACTCTAACAGAAGCAGACAGAAACCTACTAAACACCATCATGACATTTTTAAATGACGTATTCAAACTTGACACATCAAAATATAATACCGACTTGGTGCGAGTAGACGGACCTAGAAATTATTATGATAAAGTATTTGATATATATCTTTCATCTGCTGAAAGCGACTTAGAGATAACTTGTGATATCAAAGATAATGCTATAATATGGTGTAAACTTTATCCGACTAGAGGTTCACCAATTTATACAACACCCTCTTTAGATGTTCTTAGAAGTGCAAAGTTAACTCTTGAAGATTTGAACGCTTTTTCACCTAAAAGCTACCTACCCGTCATACAAAACATGCTAAACAACATTGAAAAAATAGAAAACTCTACGATTACAAATGCGGAATTTACTCAAACTATAGACATCAACACCGTATTTGAGAGTGAAGGCGAACTTGTGATGATGTCTTGGGCACCGTTTGCTAATGGACTTGTCCACTCACAAAACACCGTGGCACTTCATTACAACACCAACGGACATCTAGTTTTCTTTAGTAATGGCTTAGACATATTCTCTATCGGTTCTTTTGCGGCAAAAGTTTTAGAGCAGGAGGCTATTGTAATTACTGTTGGCATAGTGAATGACTTTTCGTATGAGCAAAACGGCGAGATTGTGTCAAACTTTGAAATCCGAAACGAGTATGTTGAGACGAGATTGTCTTTGCAGAGAAGAGATATGGGTATTGTGTTGTATCCTTGTTGGGATGTTTGGGTGCCTTTAGCTGAGGTATATCCGGGTGGTGTTACTGCTTTTCACGCTGTTATATGGGCTGATACTGGAGATGTTGAATACTTTACTGCAACAGGTTTCTATGGCGACCTTAATGATTTAGGTACTATAAATAATCCACAGCAATCATCTGTAGACTATAAACTTGTAAGTGTCCTCATAGTTATAGCAGTGGCTATCATCGCAGGCTGTATAGTCTATAAAAAAAGATAAATAAAATACACCTCTTATTTTTTTCTTAAAGTCAAACAACCTTTTAAAAAAGCATTTCTTATGATACTGTTTTTGTTAACGACTTCGTTCGTATGCTTGACTTCTTCGCTCGTTATCTTCTCTTAACAGCCTTTTTCGCTCATTTTTGTCTTGTGTTTGGTATAGTGGAATAGGTTAATTTTTGCACTGTATTGTAGTATTTGTTGTAACACGCAGGGTAGTTTTTCGACAAGTTATTCTGATGTACAGGCAAAAGGATGTACAGGTTGATGCCTAAAGGTGAAAGCCTGCAAAAAGCCGCG
>JAITCR010000103.1 GCA_031282985.1 Nitrososphaerota archaeon
TTTCTCCTGCAAAGCTTGAAGGTCTGGCGGATCATTTGTGGTCTTGGCACGAATTTTTCTACTGTAAACAGAATGTTCTGTAAAACATTACTGACTATTGTATATTAGGACACTGCCAACAAACTATATAAAACTATCAATGTAAACTAAAGTTGCTATATGGCTATCGTGTTAATTCCACTCATATTGTTGGGATGCCTTATGCTTGGACTGGCACTACGGGCATGAGTACAAATGGCTATACCAACCCGTCAGGTAGCTACACGTACATTGGTTGGGAGTGTAATTCGCCTTTTATGGGAAATAACCCCCCTAGTGGTACAAGCAGCACTGGCGCAATGTACTATAACTATCCGTACTATTTCTACAGATTTGCATTAGGACACGATAACAAAGGCAACCATGGAACAATAAACCAATCACTTGATTACGCCGCCAGAATGACATTTGGAAAGGATGCGTCAAATAAGGATTATACTTTTAGTACTTCGGTGCTTAATGTTGGTCAGTGGAGGCAGGAGTCGGCTGGTTGGTTTTATTGTAGGATGCGTGTGTTTGGTAATGGGAATATGGTTTTACCGTAATTAATGTTAAAGGTGAAGTATGATGAGAAAAATAAAAATGAGTGGAATGTTTGTGATTAGTGTGTTTGTTTGTTCTTTATTTTCAGTTTCTAGTATAATGTCTGTTGGTGCGGTGGATGGTTTTTCTGCTAAGGATAAGATGCCTGCATTGCTAAGTGATGTTTTTGGGCTTGACTTATCAAAGTATACTATAACAAATGAGGGCTATGGTGTGCGGTATGAGGCTGGAGGTTTTATTGAGGTGGAGCAGTATGTTTTTACACTTGTTGACGCTGGTGGGGGTACTACTTATGTGGGTAGTGAATTTTACAATGGTTTTCCCGAATGGGTTAATGTCGATGCTGCATTTGGTTCCATGTATTATGCTATAGAACCACCAAAGGATTCAATTGAAGGAATGAAAAATGTTTTTGAGCGGTATGCAACTTTTGCACAAAAATACAACATCACCACTATAGATACTTCTTTAGCTTTGAATTTGTTAAGTAAAGCCTCAAGTTCCCTTCCAAGCAGTGAGTTATCTCCTGCAAAAATATCTTCGGGTGACATGTCGCTATATATGTCGCAGAAAAGTTTCGGTTTTGGCAGTATTGTTGACGGTGTTAATATTCCAAACAAAACTTGGGGAATAAGCTTCATGAATGATATGATTACTTTTCATGATGTTTTTGAGCTTTATGGTGTTTGGGGTTTGGGTGTTTTTTCTGAGGAAGAGTTTACGCAGTTTGCTGTTGATTTAGCTAAAAAGCTTTGTTATGCTTCTACATTTTATGACGTTGATAAGGACGGTGTTGTAGTAGAGGTTAAGCCTAATTGGTCAAAGATGAGGTCTGATGTGAGTCTTTTGATTATTCCCGGACAATTTTACAACAATTCTCGAAATAATGATCTTCTTGAGCAGGGAATTGGTGTGAGTATGGGCAACACTATGAGGGACGCTTTAACTCTTTACCCGTTATGGACAGCAACAGTTTATTTCAGTCAACCTATTGGCAATATTGATGGTCAGATTGGAGTTTGGGGCGATACAAAAGAAATTGCTTATTGTTCGGAGTATGGTTTTCTTGGCGGTTCACAGTACAATTATGCCGATGTCTCATCGGGACAATCAAATACTTATGATAACCTGATAGGCATTGCTATTATTGCTTTAATTGTAATAACATCTATGGCGATTGTTGCAGTGTTTATAAAGAAAACCCACAAATAACCTTAGTTTTTTATTGTTTTTTTATACTGCCAAATGAGCTTTTAGAGTGTGTTCTTAAAATACTGATATATGTTCGCTCCGAGGCATTACGCCCCCAATGCGGCGATAAGCTGAAATGCTCGGCAACTGCCCCGTAACGCCCTAAAGGGGCGATTCTACGCCGAGCCTCTCCGCGAACGCCCAAACGGAAGAAGGACAGGGGCAGAGCAAACATCTAACCATTACAACTTAGGGGCTTTAGAAACTGCCGAAACTACCAACAACCCTAAAAGGCCATTTATGACTCAAATCGAACCTTACACAAACCCCACAAACTACTAACTAAAAATAACTAACATAGAAATAAACAAAATTTTGGGATAGCAGATAACCACACAACCACCGTTTCACTTTTTAATTTATCCCAATTTCACACGGTTTTTAGGGACAACCATAAACACGTATATAACCCAAGTTATAAGGCGGTTCACATTTGTCCTGATTTTTCCTCAGAAATGAAAGGATTTTTGAAATTATAGGTGATGAAAATTTCCTTGTCTTTAGAAATTTCAATCTTGCTAATCAGCTTCATCAAAATAGATTTGTCCACAATGTCAAAAGTGGCTAACTTTTTAATCAAGTCTTTATAGTCGTTATTTGCGACTGGTCGGCTTTGCTGTTGCTCGAGTTCGGCAAGACGGCGTTGCAGCTGTTGCAACTCTGCGGAATACTGACGTGACACTTCAAACAAAATACTTTCATCAATAGACTTCTTGCATAACTATGGAAAGCAAGATTAGTGTCTTGTTGGCATGTTTTTGTGATAGTTGATAAAGTTTGAAAATATTAAGGATTATCGTGATGAAGAGTTTCGTCGGATAACCGGAGTTAAACGTACAACATTTGAAAAAATATTAGAATTTCTCTCTGTTGCTTTAACTAAGCGCCTTGCACTGAGTGGTCCAAAACCCAGGCTAAGTCTTGAAAATATGCTACTTGCCTGCCTTAGTATATTCGAGAATATCACACACATACGCATGTTGCTGCAAGCT
>JAITCR010000160.1 GCA_031282985.1 Nitrososphaerota archaeon
AAATAATTGTTGGATTAGACTAAAAGGTTTTGTGAAAAAAGTGGTGATGGTTGCTGCTGGTTTGATATGTTATAACATTGGAGCAATAAGGTCTTACTTGTTGGTGGTAAAAGTCTAAAAATAATAAGTAAGTACTGGGGCTAATACAACGAGCGTGGTGATAGAGTATCTTGAAGTAGCAAAACACCCATCAATAGCACATACGTACTAGGCCCAGAAACTTGCCCAAAATAAACAATAACAAACAAAAGATAAAAATTTAATTGTGCACACCTCTACACAACATAAAAAGAAAAAATATTACAGAATAACCGTTGGCTATTGAAGAATACAGCCATTACAACATAAACAATTGCATTATTCAGCAATTATTATTGAGGACAGGTTCTTACTGAATACAGGTTCTTATTCCTTTGCTTACCGCCGGCATTGTTTTTGGGTTTTGCCTGATTTTCGATTATGGCCGCACACTTCAAAACGAAATTGATACAACTTTATGAGATGATGACCGTGACAATTATTTTACGACTTGACAGAGTTATGGCAGATAGAAAAATGGCCCTAAATGAACTTACCGAAAAAGTAGGAATTACAAACGTGAACCTATCAAACATTAAGACAGGAAAAATCAGTGCAATTCGTTTTTCCACACTTAACACCATATGCGATGTTTTGAAATGTCAAATAGGTGACATACCCAAATACAAACAGTCAACAAGTGAAAAGGCAAAAGAAGAAATAAACACAAATGAGGGAAAAAAGAAAAACAGAGCGTTACACACTTTCCATTACAATCCCTGTGGTTCGAACTGGCTGTTGTAGAGTTCTGCATAGAACCCTCCTCTTGTAAGAAGTTCAGTGTGGTTTCCGCTCTCAATGATATCTCCGTCTTTCATGACAAGAATCAGGTCAGCGTTTCGTATAGTGGAAAGCCTGTGTGCTATGACAAAGGATGTTCTTCCATGGGTCAGTTTATCCATTGCCCCCTGTACAATTCTTTCGGTGCGAGTGTCCACAGAGCTTGTTGCCTCATCTAGGATTAATAAGGGTGCGTTTTGGATCATAGCACGGGCGATGGTGACGAGTTGTTTTTGGCCTGCTGATAGATTTGCTTTGTCGTTTAGCACGGTGTCATAGTCATTTGGTAGAGTTCGTATAAATTGGTGAATGCCAACTGCTTTGCAAACGGTGATAACTTGTTCATCGGTAACGCCTTGTTTGCTGTAGATAATGTTTTCTTTTATGGTTCCCTCGAAGAGCCAAGTGTCTTGTAATACCATGCAGAATTGATCATGTACAGTTTCCCTTGTAACTTGGTTAGTAGGTATGCCGTCTATACAAATCTCGCCGGCATCAACTTCATAGAAACGCATTAGCAAGTTTACCATGGTTGTTTTTCCCGCACCTGTAGGTCCAACTATGGCAATTTTTTGTCCAGCTTTTACTTTTGCGGAAAAATCGTTAATGATGGTTTTTCCCGGTTCATAGCCGAAATGGACGCTTTTGAATTCAACGTCACCTCTTATTTTTTCTAATTTTTTTAGTTTCTGGCGTTCATTAGTTAATTCTTCTTCGCTTAAAAATTCAAAGACACGCTCACTTGCAGCTGCGGTTATTTGTAATTGCTGCATAGATTGAGCTACCTGGGTTAAGGGTTGTGTGAATAGACGGATGTATATCATAAACGCAACGATAACACCGAAGTCAATTGTACCATTCATAGTCAATACTGCGCCAACTACACAGACAGCTACGTATCCAAAGTTTCCGATAAAAATCATAAGAGGCATCATTAAACCAGACATGAATTGAGATTTCCATCCACACTCGTAGAGAGAACTATTTATATGCTCAAAGGTTTTTTTTGCACTTTTACCACCGTTGTAAACTTTGACAACATTGTGACCTGAATAAACTTCTTCAATATGACCATTAATACTTCCAAGACCTCGCTGTTGTGCTATAAAGTGTTTCTGAGATTTTGACATTATAAGCATCATCAACACAAATCCAATAACAGAAGCACCTATTGCCGTTAGGGCCATGAGCCAGTTTGTAATAAACATCATTATCATAGAACCAATAAACAAAGCAAGAGCTCTAACCAAATTATCAAGACTCTGATTAAGCGTCTGCCCTATAATATCAACATCATTAGTTACACGGCTAAGAACATCACCATAGCTTGTTTTATCAAAATATTTGAAAGGTAACTTGTTAATTTTCTGCGAAATATCTGTACGCATATTTTTAGATATTTTAGCAGTCACAGTTGCCATTATGTAATTTTCTATAAAGCTGAAAACAGTTGAGCATGCATACAAGAAAACAAGCAACATACCTATACCAAACACGACGTTAAGATCAATTGCACCAAGCATAGGAGTTCCATTTATCACTGCAGGAAGCCCTTTTATAATCTCATTTGTCATATCTTTTATTTTATCAGGGCCAATAATTACAAACACTGCACTCAAAGCGGCAAGAACAAGCGCAGTTACAATAGTAGGCAAATAATTTTTACAATAGCTTAGAAGCTTACCCCAAGTCTTTTTAAAATCCTTGGCCTTCTCAGTAGAACCCATACCAGAATTCCCACCAAAACCACCTGCAAAACCTTTGTTTTGTCCTCTATTATTACTACTACTGCGGTTGTCATCATTTTCACTCATGGTTCAACTCCTCCTCACTTAATTGGGACATTGCGATTTCTTTATACACCGCACAATCACGAAGCAGTTCTCGATGTGTTCCTTTCTCAACAATTTTGCCTTCATCAAGCACAATAATTTGATCAGCATCCATAATTGTGCCAATTCTTTGCGCAACAATTATGGTAGTTACTCCAGCAGTTTCTTGCCTCAATTTACGACGCAAAACACGATCTGTCTTATAATCCAACGCCGAGAAAGAATCATCAAAAATATAGATTTCAGGTTTACGACATACCGCACGAGCGATAGCAAGACGCTGTTTCTGACCCCCAGACACGTTCGCACCACCTTGCGAGATAGACGCACTATAACCATTTTCCATTTTTTCAACAAAATCCGCACCCTGCGCAATTTGAACAGCCTTTTTAACCTCATCACTGCTAAATTGGTCACCACCATTGTCGCCGTAGGCAACATTTGATTCTACTGTTCCTTTAAACAACACTGCCTTCTGGGGCACATACCCTATTTTGTTGTAGAGAACATCCATCTGGTAATCCTTTACATTTACACCGTCTACTAACACTTCGCCCTCTGTTACATCAAAGAATCGTGGAATAAGATTGACCAATGTTGACTTACCGCTTCCAGTAGAGCCTATGAAGGCAACAGTTTCGCCCTGCTTTGTTGTAAAACTTATATCTTCAAGGACACACCCTGCTGCATCTGGATAGCGGAAACTTACATGATTAAATGTAACCACACCTGTAAGTCCAGGTTTTCCCGCGGTTTCTTTTCCGCCAACAATACGGGGGTCAGTATCAAGAACTTCATTGATACGTTTTGCAGAAACACTAGCACGAGGTAACATTATAAATATTATTACCAGCAGCATAAAGGCCATAATTACTTGCATAGCATATTGAGAAAAAACAACCATGTTAGTAAACACAGTTAATTTATCCACAGCTTGTGCTGCATCAATTAAATATGCACCTATCCAATAAATTGCAAGAGAGAGTCCATTTAACATTGCCAATAAAACAGGCATTAGCATTGCCATGGCCCGATTTGTAAACATTTGAGTACCTGTAAGCTCTCGGTTTGCTGCTTCAAATTTAGCTTCCTGATAATCCTCAGCATTATATGCACGAACCACACGCAAACCCGTAAGGTTTTCTCTTGTGACACGAGTTACATCATCGGTAAGGGTTTGCATTTTTTTGAATTTTGGTATGACAAATACCATAAGCACGACAACCATGGATAACACAATTAAAACAGCCACACCGGTGGCCATGGACCATTCAAAACCTTTTCCAGCAATTTTAGTTACCGCCCACACGGCCATGATGGGTGCTTTTATGACTAATTGAAGGGCAATTACTATGAGCATTTGAACTTGTGTAATATCGTTTGTAGAGCGCGTAATTAGACTTGAGGTTGAAAAACGGTTAATTTCTTCCATTGAAAAGGATTCAACTTTGTTAAATAGCAAGCTACGTAGTCGCTGTGAAAATGATGCGCCGATACGTGCCGCGAAATATCCAACGATAATTGCAGCTGCAAGGCTACATATGGCACATATGATCATGTATCCGCCGGTAAGCCAAATTTCGCTCAGGGCACTTCCAGGTGTTTGAACAAGTAGAGTAATTTTCGCCATATAGTCAGGCAGTTTGAGATCAAGCCATACTTGTGTGATAATAAATATTAAACTAATGCCTATTAGGAACCATTCAGTTTTTTTCAAATATTTCAAGATTTTAAGCATCAGTAACCCTCTACGTAAATAACACTATTATTTAGTAACTGCATTAGACATCTAAAATATAAACATATTCACACTTTACCACCACTAGACCCATCAGGCACCACAGTAAAAAACAGCTCTGCCAACCGCCCAGTAATACGAACATACTCCTTTGCATCATACTCACCCAACAAAGCAAGCCTCTTTGCAACCACATCCACCGCAACACGATAATTCTTATCTGCCAAAAGCTTACCCTCCGAAGTAAGCCTAACCAAAATTTTCCTACGATCACTAGCATCAATCTGCCGAGTAATCAACCCCTTCTTCTCCAGACTGTTCAACGCCATAGCAACCCTCGCAGTACTAACACACATAGCATGACCAATATCACCCGGAAACACACAGCCACCATGAATAGCAACATAATGGAGAACAAAACCCTCACCCTGCACAGCCTCATCAATAGGTTTATTCAACCCATCCTTCATAAGCAACTGCGACTTATCTAAAAACTCAACCGCCAAAGCAGTGTAATCCATCAGGTATCCTCCCCCAACAATACCTAACACTATTATATAAATCGTTATCAACCAAATTTACTCAGATTGACAAACACAAACAGTATTATCAATCACTCTACAAAGAACCTCAAAAACCTGATCAGCATTCAAATTATCAGTATCCAAAATAAAATCAAAAGGAGTAAAATCCTCACCCAAATTAAACCCATACAATTTTTTATAAATCACCTTTGTCTGAGTTTCTTTCTCCCTAAGAACTGCATAAGCCTGCTCAAAAGACATCTTATCACGCTCAGCTACCCTCGCCGCACGCTTATCAAAAGATGCCATCAACCAAATTTTAAAACCACCTTTAAGCAACCAAGGCATAGTCCAACTATCAAGCAACACATCACCCAATTTCGCATAACTGAGCAGTTTACTATCAACTGCCTTATCAAACTGAGAATCATTAACACGTTTCTCTAGAAACTTTAAACCATCATGACTTTCCCACCAACCCTCACCAGTTATTTCATACCCATCCTCTTTAGCCAACTCTTTAAGAGCATCACCACCAGAATAACACTTTAGATTATACCTCTTTGCAATTTTCTTAGAAAGAGTACTCTTACCTGTACCAGCCATTCCAGAAATACAAAGAAGGAGAGGTTTACGAGCAATACACTGAATGTTATCTACAGACATTCACTAAAACCCCTACCACTCAATAGGTAACGTACCCAAAACACGCTGTAACAATGTGGAGACGAAAAAGGACATAGGCAGATACCAATAGAAATAACTAAGACCATTTTCAAAACCAGGCAAATAAGCTACAGGAACACCAAGAAAATATGGACGTAATACATACAAAGGAATAAAAACAAAAAAAGATAGAACCATAGTCACCATTTGTGGTTTCATCATTTTAGTGTTTAGAGCAGCAATTTGCGAATCTTTTTTCTTCAATTTTTCAAGCTGTTTTTGATCATTAGCACGCGCAGCATCCATACGCGCCTTATTATGATCAGACACTTCTTTTCTGATTGAACGATAATTATCCCAACCGATAAAGTGGTTAATAACTACCCGATTGATAGACTGACTAACGAATGTCATTACAAACGCAACAGCCATGAGGAGTACTGTCGCGTATGGTACAACTGTAAGCAATGATAAATCTGCCATGCTCATTCACTTGAATACTTATTGTGTATGCGTATCCTCCTTCCTTGTTTATAACCGTTTTTACTGGTTCTACCCACAACTCAAAGATTAGCTGCCCTCAAAATATGCCTACCTTAAAATCAAACAAAAACAGCTTCAGTTAGATAACATGAATTAGGTAGTTATTAAAAGCTGAAGTTACATAAATAAAGAGACAAATAATGGTAACTGATAATTTACAATTTTTACTGGCAAAGTTTGTAAGAACTAACGCTAACATACCTGATATACAATGGGACAGAAGAATTAGTCCACGGTTACTGTTTGATCCTTACTCAAAAGAGTATGAAGAAAAAAAGAAAACAGCACACTACTTTTTGCTTGCCGCATCTATTTCGGACGATCAAATGGTAGGTTTTTCAGAAAACGCCAGAAACCTGCTCATTAACTTACATGAAAAATTTGGAACCACACGACTATTTGAAAACACCAAGCCACACCTTTTTGGCGAAGAAATCATAAAATACAGTTTTTATAATTATCTTGGCCCACGCAAAGAAGCTATCCCTGAAACTTTAGCGGCAGTAAACATTTTTGTCAAATTCAAAGCTGAAAGAGATTTAATACGGTACTCATTAAAATTTGCCAAACCTAAAAATTTTGTTGAAGAATTAACCAGAAGCATGGAACAAATGAGAGGCATCTATAAAAACAAAGCGTGGACATACATGCGCTGGATGGTACGACCAGAACCTGACCTTGAAATCTTTAAACAATACTCACCCAAAGACTTACTAATACCCTTAACAAGGGAAACCGTTAGTGTCGCAACAAGTTTAGGCTTAATAAATTCCGCTACACCCTACGTATGGAAAGATGAGAACACCATACAAAAAACACAACTAAGAATCACAGAATACGTCAAAAAAATATTTCCAGTTGACCCTACAAAAGCAGATTACCCATTTTTCCTTTTAGGCAGATGGCTTAAACGCAAAAACTTTAACCGAAGCACTCTAAAAGAGGCATTACAATTTTTTGAACAAATTCAAAAAGTTACAGGCCAACCACAAGCAGAGCAGCAAAAACTAAATCGTTACAAAAGCGGTTGGGAAAAAGAAACCGCACGAATGCTAATGCAGATGCACATTTCTTTTGGTTATGAAACAATTACTTTCCCACTACCAGGAGACAAATACACACCAGATTTTATTTTAGATAAAGAAATTAACGGCAGAAAAATTGTTCTTGAACCACATTACGAAATGAACCTTAAACAATCCTCAAAATATTCCCTATTCAAACAAACATATGGACACAAATTCATGCTTATTTTACTTTTAAAAAACGATTTAATATCATTCTTCAACAAAAGAAACATACTCACAAACGACGTATGTGATGATGTATGGCCAATAGAATTTGTCGGCTTACTTATAGACAAAATAAAAACAGGCGAATACGAACAAGACAAAAAATAAAATAAAATAAAAATTGAGGCTAAAAAAGCCTGTTAGGGTTATTCACCTATTATTCTTCTGAACGCGGGGAACATTTCTGCAGCACGTTCACGCATTAACAATTCATAATACTGATAGATGATACCCACTGTTAACAACATACCAGTGCCTGAGCCGAAAACACCTAAGAAATCCGCAAAGCCAGCTATTAAACCAACTATTATACCACCAAGCACCGTCACCACTGGAATATATCGCCGTAGTATTTGCTCAATTGGCCTTTCGCTGCGTCTATAACCTGGAATCTGCATACCACTATCCATAAGTTGTTGCGCAACTTTATTTGGACCTAACCCACCAATTTCAAGCCAGCTTAGTGAAAAGATAGCACAGAAAACTATCAATATAACAAGATAACCCACTGCACGTAATGGCTCAGCTGCAACATTCATTATCCCTGATGGGGGAGACATATAATGCGCTAACCCACCAATACTCACGATGCTACCAGCTTCAGTCTGGTTATAGTTACCTAAAATTCGGAAGAACCAGATGGCTGCTGTACCAGAGTGTCCAACACGTGCCCATAACAGTTGAGTAATGAAGAACACGTTCGCAAATAATGCACTAGCAAAAATGACAGGCAAGTTGCTGACATAGAGTAGTTTAATTGGATACCTGCTACGGAACCCTTTGTAGCCTGCATAAGTCATAGGTAATTCAACACGAATACCTTGCACATAAATGATTACAAGGAATATAACCACAGTTGCAATGAAACCAATTAGTGTATATGGAACAAAGTTCTCAACTGAACCTACAATCCATTCAACGGTTGTTATGCCGTTATTTAGTAAGTTGTTTAATGCACCTACGAATAAACCACTTGACGGCGAGAACATTGACCAAAATATAGTTTGGGCAACACCTGCCATGATAAAGAGGCTTATACCACTACCTATGCCCCAGCCTTTTTGGACCAATTCGTCAAGGAGCATCACAATTATACCTGCAGCTACCAACTGTAGGAGTATGACAATCACTACTGGACCAGCAAGATCTGGACCATACATACCACTAAGGATATAGGCACCAGCTTGAACTGCAGTCAATAAAATAGAGAAAACTTTACTTGCTGACGTAAAGAGACTTCTATCCTCAGAATTGGACATATCACATTTAACAATTGAAGAACCTACAAGTAGTTGGAGAATTAAACCAGCCGTCACGATAGGCCCTATACCCAACTCCATCAGAGTTCCTCTGTTGGAAGCAAAAATAACCCTCATCTGTCCAAACTGGTCATACTCCGATGCACCGACCCCGTAGAGTGGGACTTCAGTCATGACCAAGAAAATTATTAAAACAAGCGCGGTCCAGAAGATTTTTTCATTAAAGGAAACTTTACGTGAGGGTTTTTTAATTTCGGGCAGAATTCTGCCTATTGGCTTAAATACACTGAGGAATCTTCCGGCCATATGTCAGCTTTACGCTCCGTTCTCTTGGGAAGCTGTTATTACTTTTCCACCTGCTTTGACAATTTTTTCTTCAGCTAACTTGGAGCAGGTTGGTACTGTAACAGTCAAGGATTTTGTTATTTTTCCGGTACCCAACAATTTGGTGTAACCCATTTCAGCTAAATCAACTGTATTTGTTTCAGCGATTTCAGCTAATCTTTGAATATTTAGAGTAACTTCTTTTTTATGGAGACTTCGTGGAGAGGTAAAACCATGGTTCCCAAAATAGTCAGGTTCAGAAGTAACAACTTTACTCCAAAGGTGCTTATGTCGCCCGACTTTTCGGTTACCCTTACTACCTGCATCACGGTGTTGACCGATTCTTCCGTAACCTTGTGTCCTTGAACCTCTTGTCTTCCGTATTTTTCTAAGTTTATGAGGCATATTCTAATCCGCTTCTTTGTTTATTGTTTATTGTGAATTTCTGCTTTCTTTAATTTTATTTCCAGCACGCCATTCTTGAAAGTTGTGTGGATATCGCTGGGAATGACTACCTTCGGCAAATTTAAACTTTTATAGTATCTGCGCTCTTTTGATTTTGCAGACAGCGTAATTTTCTGGTCTTTCACATTTATCTTGAAGGATTCCTTATTAAATCCTGCTATTTCTGCAATGATAGTTATCCAATTGTTCTCTTGGAAAATATCAATTAACGGTTTAGGATCACCAAATTTACGCTTACTAAAACTTTTTGGAGTTCTAAAACTTGGGATAGAACGAACATGCTTAACAGGTTTAATGGACTCTCGAAGAGATTTACTTTTAATAATATCCTCAGCATCATCAATAAAATCTAACCACTTACGATTTTTGGTACTTCTACGCCATTTTGCACTCATTTTTCCCCCTCCAAATTACTTAACGCATCTCTCTATTGACATTATAAAAGATATCGCACATCAAAAGACAAAAAACACCTAACCACAACAAGGAGAGAAACAACACTAAAAAGAAAAACACTAACAAAAAATATGCACCTCAAAGTTTCCAACATTAAAAAAGTAGCATTTTTAACAAATTATCTTTTAACTCACAAACTGATACATTAATTTGCAGTAGCAACCACAACAAATTATCTGTTAAAAGAAAGCAAAAGATATTTAATTAAAGAATTAAAAAACAAAAAATGTTGTTGATCTGTTAGATCATACGTTTGACTAAATCGTTGATAGCTTCACCGCGGTAGCCTGCTTCTCCACCAGCTTTGAAAGCTTTTTTGACGTTACCTTTGAATCCTTTTGATGGCGGATGTAGTTTAAACAGTGGCGTCATGAAGGGTAGTTTGCTATGTTCTACTTTGCCAGTCATTATAGCGTCTGCGAGTTCTTCAAAAGTTTTGAAGCCAAGTTTTTCAAAGTATTCAGTTGTCAATTTTTTGTTGCCTGCTAAGCGTGCTCTTTTTTCAAGCATTGCTACAACGGTTTCTTTTGTGACTTCGCCCCATGTGACATAGCTATTTATTTTTTGCAACATACCTTTGTACGATGGACGGTCATCAATGAGAATAGCGTGGTTAGTGTGATCTAAGCGGAGTAGCGTTAAAGTTTCTCGTGCTTCCCTTTGTGCGCTAATTATACCGCGGATTCGGACGACAACTATTTGTTTGATTTGTTCTGTTGGTTGTTGTGTCATTTTACTTCACCCAATCGGCTTGAGTAATCAAGTTATATGTTTTACGTAAGCCGTAAAATATTGCGTATGCGTATGATGGAACTGTTCTTGTTGAACCAAAACTTCTCATCCAAAGGTCTTTAACGCCTGCTAAGCCGAAGATTGTTTTTGCAACTTCGCTTGAAACAAGACCTAAGCCTCTTGGACCCGGAGCTATGACAACGCGGACACCACCACATTTGCCTTCAACTTGAAAGGGTACTGAGTGGGTTTGTCCACAGTTGCATTCCCAACTTCCACAGCCACGTTTTATTGGAACAATATTTAAACGTGCATTTGCCGCTGCTTTTTCGATTGCATTACGTACTTGACTGGCTTTTCCGTTACCAATACCAATGTACCCATCCCTGTTTCCGACAGCTACAATTGCTTTGAAACGAGACTTTTCGCCCGCATCAGTTTGTTTCTGAACTAAGTTAACGTTTATGACTTCTTCTTGTATTTCTGGAAGCAAAGCATCAACAATTTGTGGTTCAGAAATTTTTATACCGCTAAGGAATAAATCTTCCATCGTGGTAATTTTACCTTCTTGAATCATCTTACCGAGGCGAGTTTTTGGAATCCATTGTTCAAGGTTTGTTGTACGTCTATCGCGATCTTCTCGTTGTTGTCTACTCATTCTTTCTTCTCACCTTTAAATGACGCAATTATGTCAGTTTTAGTTTTTGTAAAATGTTCAGGCAATTTTTCGGGGGCAACACCTGCTTTAAGGTATGCAGCAAACTTTTTATTATACTCTTCAGAGCCAACACCAAGTTTCTTTGCATACTTTGCGACTTGTTCACCCTTTATGCGTTCCTTAACCAGTTTTTCTTCACTATGAGGAACATCAACACCTGCATCAACAACACCATTTAACATAGCAAATATTCTTGCACCCTTAGTTGGGGAAACAAGACCTGCATCCAAGATTGCTTCTTTAACACCCTTCTGTTTAGCTTTCAAACCACAAAGCAACCCAGTTAGATATGCAGCGGGAATGTTACCTGTTGGAGCTTTCCAACCAAACTGCTTACTTAACTCTTTGCTACTTGCAGCCACTAAAACAAAGTCGCCTTCAGGTTTTGCTTTTACAATTTGCACTGTAGCGTTCTTTAGTGAACCTCTAGTGACTAAACGAAGTTTACGGGAGATTACCATACCTTTACGAGCCTGATAATCAGTTTTGCCTTCGCGTCTACGTCTTAATTGTACACGATAATTTGCATTTTTTGCCATCTAACGTTTCCTCCATAGGTCTTTTGACTTCAAGTAACGCTCCAAGTCAGCAATAGATTCAAACCTACCACTTCCAATCATACGATAGAATTCTGTGTACGTCTCTTCAGTGATTGTACGATTTGCTTTAAGTTCACGAAGTTTGCGGCGTAATGAACGAACTTTAATCATCCAAGCTTCTTTTTTAGTTACATTAGCTTTTGGTGAACCAGTATAACTACCTGGACCTTGTCGTCTACCTTTGCGTTTCTTTTCGCGAATAACCTTTGCTCTTGAGCGACTAACACCTTTTTCGGGTAATGATATAATGACTTTCTCGTAAATCAATTTTTTAATTTCTTCACGCGTGATAGCGCCTTCAACATCATCAATGCGTTCAGGATCAATCCAAACACGGTTTTCACCAGTTTTAAGAATGTCTGAAGCAAGTCGTCTTTGACTGGATAGATTAGTCATTATTTCTTCTTCTCCTTAGACTTTTTAGCCTTTGACTTGTCTTCTTTAGCTTTGACCGTTTTTTCTTTCTTTTTATCAGATTTTTCAGAAGTTTCTTTGGTATCTTGCTCAGTCTCAGCCCCAATTACTTTCTCAACAACGGGCATATTGAGAACTTTAACCTGTAATTTTTCAGCTTCTACAATAATTAAAGCACGTTTTCTTTTGCCAACTGTATGAGCAATACGAATAGCCTGAGTGGTAGAGTCAACAACGGCTACGTCTTCAGCATTGTAAACTATAACTTCACGATATCCAGACGGATGTAACCCACGAGCAAAATTTGGTCCTTTATATCCAGTGTTAGGACTTGCTGGCCAACCTTTGATTTTTTGACGAACCTTATTGTCTAAACCGCGTGGTCTTCTCCAGCTTTCACTAAACTTTGCATCTCGCCAACTCTCTGGCCTAAGGAACGCAGGCTTCTTGTTCCGTGCACGTTCTCTTGTTCTGAGCGCTTTGCGCTGTAATTGTGGTTTCTTTTCGGTCATTATACCATACCCTCATTTCTTTCGTAAACGTACAAACCGTCAAGGAAAACACGCACATCTTTATTCCTAACACAGGTAGCTTGCTCAATGTTAGCTGCAGTTTGACTTACATCTTCCAAATTTATTCCTGAAACGATGATATCTTCTGTTTCAATTTTAACTTTGACATCACCGAGAACTTTGATGCGCCTCGCTCTTCGCTCGCCTGTAAAGTTTTCGATTAGAATGTTTTTTCCTTCAATTTTTACAGATATTGGAAAGTGAGAGAACACTATCTTTAGTTTGTAAGTATAACCTTTAGTTACACCTGTTATCATGTTCTGTATGTGTGAGTATATCGTACCAACAAGCGCAGATTCTTTTTTACGGGGCCATTTTGCTGATACACGAACGTTTTTTCCGTCAGCATCAATTGATATTGGAGCAAAAGAGAAATCACGAGTTAAGGAGCCTTTTTCACCTTTTACACTAACTTTTTTACCCTGTAAATTAAGTGTTACATCATCAGGAACCTGAATGGTTCTAGATATTTCTGGGAGCCGCATAAAAACACCTTAATACACGAAGGCTAGTAGCCTTCCTCCTATGTTCTTTTGTTCGGCATCTTTGTGTGCAATAACGCCTTCAGATGTTGAAACAACCATTAATCCCACATCACGTGACGGAAGGAATTTCTTTTCCCATTCTTCGAATTCGCCGACTTTAGCGGGAAAGCGCGGTTTAATTGCGCCACACTTGTTTATTCTGCCTAATAGCTGAACTTTGAATTTGCCTAGGCGACCATCATCGATGAATTCGAATTCACCTATGTAACCATTAAGTTGCATTATACGTAGAACGCGCCCTAACAATTTAGAGGCTGGGCTAATGATGCATTCACGTTTATTGCGCATCTCGTTGTTAATTATTGTTATTAATCCATTTGTTAAAGTATCCATTGCCCTAGCTCCTATTCATATTTTTTGAATCCTAATTTCGGCGCTGCTTCTCTAAAACATTGCCTACATAAATATAAATCATAACGTCGAATTACTGGCCCATAAGCACCACATCTAGTGCATGGCCGCGACCCTTTGCCGTGTTTTCGTTCTTTTTTAGTTTGCTGTTTTCCCATACATTCACACTTCTATTTTTAGACGATTTCGACTCCTAAAGTTTGTCGCACATATTCCATAGACTCTTCGGGTGTAAGCAAATGTCCTTTACCGACGCGCTTTGTTTGTTTTCGACGAATTTTTATGCGTTGACCGGGTCGGTTAACTGAAACACAAACATCCATACCAAAAATGCCTATGTCAGGGTCATATTTTACGCCTGGTATGTCTATGTGTTCTTTTAAGCCGAATGCAAAGTTTCCAATTTCATCAAAGGATCGTTTAGAAATTTTGTTGTCGACAATTGGAAGGACTTTCTTTAGAAAAGCTAAGCCTTTTTCACGTCGTAATGTCACAACGCATGCAATTGGTTCACCCTGTCTGATACCCCAGTCTCTGATGCTCTTCTTTGCTTTTGCTTTGTACGGTGTTTGACCTGAAATTTCCTCAAGTACACGTGTAGCTTTTTCAAGCGGCTCGCCAGATTTGCCTATGTTAAGGTTAACAACCACTTTCTCAATTCGTGGTTGGCACATTTTATGTTCGACCCACTGCTTTTGCATCTCTTCAGTCAACCGTGTTTTCCTCCGATTCGGTTATTGTTACTTGTGATTCCACGGGTTGTTCTACTTGTGGTTTGTTACCACTTACAGAAAATATAAAGTCCAAAATAGTTTGACAACGTGCACCTTGGTCATCTTCAAGGACTACTAGTGCTTGACGGCGTTTTTTAGCTTCAGTTTTCTCTATTTCAACAATTTTACCTTGAACGCCAATGTTTTTACCGCCGGTGATAACTGCAGTGTTTCCTTCTTGTGTTTTGATTTTTTCAGCAATTTGACCATCGGTAACGTTTATTTTAAGGATGTCAAATGTTTCGTATGTCACTTCTACAGGATTCTTTGGGTCTGCAACCTTGATCAGCATGTTTGTACCGTCATGAAGTGCAACTTGAACACCCGCTGTGGTTGTTGTTTTGTTTTCTACACGAGCAAATTTGTATTTTGCATCTTCTTTGCTAATTGACGCTAAGACAAACCCTTTGTGTGAAGACACAATACGGTAGTACTGGTTTGAGTCTGGCATTGAGATGACATCCATTAAACCAACGGGGAAATCATCTTTTTTGCGGACTATACCATTTACTTGAACTCTGCCTTCAGATAGAACTAGTTTACCTTCTTTTCGTGTACCTGCAACACCAAGTACATCACGAAGTACAAGTGTCATTGGTAAACATTTTTGAAGTGAATGTGGACCAGATGAGGGTTTAACTACCCATGGTAATTCTTTTCTGTGGATAGGCCAGTATTTTGGTGCTGGCTTACGTTTCAGCCTTGCTGTTTTTCCTTTTTTACCCAAATTTATTGTCCTCCCTCAGTTTTCTTAGGGGTTTTTGGTTTAGCATTAGGTTTAGATGTTGCTGTCTTTTTAGGTACAACTGCCTTTTTTGCTGTTGGCACTTTCTTAACTACCTCCGATTTTGCTACTGCGGGCTTTGCCGGTTCTTCGATTACAGATATTTTTGGTTTTACTTTCGCTTTAACAGTTAGTGCAGGTTTCTGTGTTGGTTTTGGAGTGTTTTCTTTTTCCAGTGGTTTCTTTCGTTCAACGACTGCTTTACGTCTTTTGTCGTTAAGGCTAAAGTTTTTAATCATAACCTTGGAAGGATGTACTGGAAGGAAAATGTTGGTGCCATCAACTTTTTCACGTGTTAAACCTTCAAGATAGATATGATAATTTTTTAAGTCAACGCGGGAAATTTTTCCTTCAAACCCTTTGTTGTCACCACGTTGAATTCGAACGGTATCGCCTTTTCGTACAGGAAGAGTTTTTACGCCATGTTTTTTAGCTAACTCTTTTGTAAGTGGAGCAGCCATTATTTTGTGACGTATATGCGCAGGGGCGTTATAGAGGCGTTTTCGTTGTTTGCGAGGATTCTTAACTTTTGTTTGCATATTTTTCTCTCCTTATACAATCATGCTTGAGGCACTGGCGATTCTTGGCCATCTTTCTGCAGCCTCTCTTGCAACTGGCCCTCTGATTTCAGAGCCTTTCATTTCGCCTTCAGGTGTGATAATTACCGCTGCGTTATCTTCAAATTGCACCCAGACGCCGTCAACTCGGCGGAAAGATCTTCTTTGGCGTACGATTACTGCTTGGAAGATTTTTTTACGCATATCGGGTGAGCCTTGGCGAACTGAAACGGTGATTTTGTCACCTATTGTGGCTGACGGATAACGTCTTAGACGTCCTTTGTAGCCCATTGCTTGAATTAAGCGGAGAACTCGTGCGCCTGTGTTATCGGTGCATCTGAGTTCGGAGCCAGCTACTAGACCTCTGCTGATTCTTTGGCCGTGAGAAAGCATACCTTTTGCGGTAAGTGCTCTCTGCTTTGCTTTCGCTGCACACATTTTACTTTTGCTCTCCTAATTTTTCAACAACTACGAAAGATACAGTTTTGCTGATTGGTCTGCATTCAGCAATTTTCACACTGTCACCTTCTTTAACGTCAATACATGGAGGATTGTGTGATGCAATATGACCATGTCTTCTTTCGTATCTTGAGAACTTTGATGAGAATTGCATAAATTCTCGGTCAACTATGACTGTTTTATCCATTTTTGCAGAAACAACTATTCCTTCCAGAATACGACCTCTTATGGCCAATGTTCCATGGAATGGACAATTGCTGTCATCACATGATTTTTTAGGTTGCTTGAATGTTAGAGACATTACCATAACCTCTTAATGCTTTTTTTTAGTCTATCTTCAGGTCTTCCAATCAAAATTTTACCGTCAATTTCAACACTTGTACCATCGTTAAAGGTGAAATTAAAAACAGCAGAATTTTTAATTATGCTTTTAGCTTTACCATCACTATCTAATGTGAAAGTATTTTTTGTTTCCCCGATAACTCTGCCACTTAAACCAAGATAACCAGAATGGTTACTATAAGCAACATGAGCTGCCGTGCCGATAAACTCGTATCGGATGATGTCTGGGGTAATTTTCATTAATTTTGTTTCTCCTTAGACAAGTTCACCTTGGGCTTTTTATCAACAGCTTTTTCCTCTTTTGCTGTGGCCCTAAGGTTAAGTTTCACTTCATTCTCAATTGTGAGAATTTGAGCGATTATTTTACGCAGTTCTCTTACGCGTGTTGAATTTTCAACAGCGCCACCTGCATTAATCATGGTTTTCATACGTGCAAGTTCAGTGCGTAATTCTGAAAGCTTTTTCGTCCTATCTGCACTGGACATGTTAATAATTTCTTGTAGCCGCAATATTACCATTACTCTTTTGCCTCCTCAATTTTTTCTTCAGTCTCGGCTACTACGGATTCAGCTTTTTCAACAGGTTCATGTTCGTCTGATATTTCTTTAGCCACAATTATTTCATCTGATACTGGTTCTGTTGCTGGTGCGGGTTGCGGTGCTTTAACTACAACTGGTGCTGATGCAACTATTTCTGTTTCTTCTTGAGGTAATTCTGCAACTATTTTGATTTTATCAGGGAATTGTGCATCTGGGGGCATAATTTTAACGCGGACACCAATCATACCTGGTTTAAGTTGAACATGTGCCTCAGCTTTTTTTGTGAAACGTAATGCTGGCTCACCACATCTTGGGAAATATCCTGCACGGAATTTCTCAAATCGTGCACGTTCTGTGCGAAGTTTGCCACTGATGACAATTTCGCAGCCTAATGCGCCTGCTTCCATAACCTGATTAAGTGCCCAGAAGCCTGCACGTCTAAAGTGAACACCTCGTTGTAACGCGGATGAAACACGATTTGCAACAACAGATGCGTTAAATTCAGGAACCTCAATTTCAGAAACACTGATTTGTGGGTTAGAAAGTTTAAAGTTTTCTTCTAAGGATTTTGCGAGTTCTTTAATGGTTTCTCCGCCTCTACCAATAACTAATCCGGGTCGCATGGCGCAGATAACAACATGTGTTCCAAGGGGAGTTTTAGAAATGTTAACTCCACCGTATCCGGCACGCTCAAGTTTTGCCTGCAAAAACTCGTCAATTTCTGTTCTTTTCATTGATTCAGTTATAAATCGTTTAACTATTGACATGCCTATTCTCCTGGTTTCTCATCTAGGACAATTTCAACGTGTGTTGTTGTATTGTATTTTGGTGATGCTCTGCCATGTGCTCGTGGAGTGAAACGTTTAAGTTTCATGCCAGGGTAGGCAGCAGCGTGCATAATTCTTAGGCGGTCAACATCTAAGCCTTTGTTTTCAGCGTTTGATTCTGCCGCTTCTATAACGCGAAGGATTTGTTCGGATGTTTTTATTGGGTATCTTCCGGCAAAAGTACGGACTAGCCCACGTCTGTGGCCGAGTTTTTTGTTGTATCTTGCGTAGGGGACAGCTTTTTTCATTGCTATAACGTCGCGCAAATATTGTTTTGCGGTGGTAAGCATCATGCCCCTGACAGCACGGCAAACTTCTCTTGCCGCTTTATGGGATACCTTAAGTTCTCTTCCGCTAGCTTTCGCTGTTGTTTCTGGATTTAAGGTTTCTTGAATGATGGAGTATCCCCATTTTGGCATTTCTATATCTCCGATGCGCAAACAATCACGTAGAAGCGATTTATATGGCTTTCCGTATCACAACTAAAATTTCAGTTTTAATAACCAATAAGTATCCCTGCGAGGGATCAATTCGAACGCGTGAGGTGTGAAATCTTGGAGTGCACCTAGTAATATATAGTTTTTCCAAATACACGCAATCACAAACGAAAAATACAATTCAAACCCAAAAGTTAAACATTTTTTCAAGTAACACTTAAGCAAAACGTAACATGTGCAAGAAAAAACTAGAAGAAAGGGGCATAATTTGTTAAAAGATTTATACATGATGTAAGGGTTAATTATATTGATTTATTTATATACATAACATGCAATAATCTTATAGAAGGATAGCGCGCATGGCTTTGATTGATGCTTCCCCTACATACATCATAATAATCGTTCTAGTTGTAACGCTAGCGATAACTGCAGCTATGTCCGTGCTTTTTGGAATGAGACTTAGAGACAAAAAATCGAAAAAAGAAGATAAAGATAAAAGCAAAAATAAAAACCTCAAAAGTACAGATTTAGAAATACCCAATATATCATTTAGATTATCAAAAAGCATCCAAACAACTACGGCGTCAAGTGCTAAAGATGAGTTGCGCATTTTAGATTTAGAACGTGAAATTTTGGGAGATTCCATTAGGCGACTTTATGAAGCGCAGGCAGAGGGTAAAATTACAGAGGCAGAGCGTGAGAGGCTTGCAGTAACTTACAAAAATCGCATGACTACAATTAAAGAGTCAATAGCTAAAGATGAAACTATAGTTGCACTGCATGAATTGGAAGGGATGCAGGAGGATTTAATGCAACTTTTCAGTGAACGTTTTGGTGAACTAACAAGCAAAGTTGAAGAGTTACGTGGAAGAATAGACATTAAGCCTATAAGAGAAATTCCCATCAAAATGCCAACATCTGTAGCACCAATACAACAAATGGAAACTGATGACGAAGAAGGAACAACACCAACAAACAGTAGTAACAGTGGTGGTGGCGAAGATAGGCCTAAAAAGAAACGTAAACCTCAAACAACAGAAAAACCAGATGCTAAAAGTGAAGCAGAAAAACGTATAGAAATCATCAGAAGTGACGTTGAAAAAGTATTAAACAACCTAGGACAGATGGAAATTGAAAACTAGGGCAGAATTAATTCAAGAAGCAAAAAAAAACGCCGCTCTTGAAGCCACAAAACATGTTAAAAACCACTCTATTGTCGGCTTAGGAAGCGGAACCACAGTTGCCTTTGCTATAGAAGCATTAGGTGAACGCGTAAAAAACGAAAACCTAAAAATCATGGGCATACCATCATCGTACCAAGCATTCCAACTTGCAGTTCAACACAACATACAAATAACAACACTTGACGAACACCCAATAATAGACATAACCATAGATGGAGCCGACCAAATTACACCAGAACTATACCTTATCAAAGGCATGGGAGCAGCCCTAGCAAGAGAAAAAATCGTTGCAGCCACCAGCAAATACAACATCATAATAGCTGACGAAAGCAAACGCGTCAACATGTTAGGCGAAAATAACCAAGCGGTGCCAATAGAAATTTTACCATTTGCACTCTCACTTGCAAAAAATAAAATCACAGCATTAGGCGGAGTCCCCATTGTTCGAGAAGGAAAAGGCAAACTTGGCCCAATCATAACAGATAATGGGAACGTAATAATTGACGCAACCTTTGGAATAATACAAAACCCTCAAGAACTATCAGCTAAAATAAAAATGATACCAGGCATTGTTGAAACCGGATTCTTTGTAAACTTGACAAACATCGCCTATATTGCAACTGAAAATAAAATAGAAAAAATCCAAAAATAATTAAACATTTTCAAAAAAGAAAAACACTTTTATTTTAACAGATTCTTGGCACAGGGTCACCTATGGGTCGGGCAATTATGCGTTTACCGCCCACAATTGTTTGCATAGCTACACCCTTAAAAGCATCTGTAACTTCCCCTATAATTTGTGCATATTTACCCTCCCTATTTTGTGTTAAAAAAGCGAGGACTTCATCAGCTTTTTGAGACACAACACCAAAAAGCATTTTTCCCTCATTTCCAATCTCTAAAGGGTCTAAACCGAGCATTTCACAAGCTATTACAACATCTTTTCGAATGGGAATTTTGTCTTCTTGAAGCAGTATACCCACTTTTGATTTTTCGGTAAATTCATTTAAAGCATCAGCCAAACCACCACGGGTGGGATCTTTCATTGTTACAACCCCACCAACCTCACCCAGTACACGCTGTATAACTTTGTTTAAGGGCCTAACATCAGATTCTATTTTACTTCCAAAAGTCAAGCCTTTCTGCGCAGAAAGAACCGCCAACCCATGATCACCAATAGTTCCGGAAAGCATAATTTTATCACCTACAACAAGATTTGAGTCAAGAGTCCATCGAGCAGAAAAGTTTGAGCGATATTTTTTTACAGTCCACAGGTTATTTTCAAGAGCTATTGAACGTTTACCTATACCAGAAACATTCATAACACAACCGCCTAAGTTGCCTTTTTCCACAACTTTTGTATCACCCGTAACTATACCCACACCAACTTCAATAAGCGTTTGACGCATACTTTCCAAAATACGATCCAAATCATCTATGGACAAACCTTCTTCTAAAACAAACCCTGACGCTAAAGCATATGGCTCAGCACCTAAAGCAGAGATGTCATTAACCGTTCCAGAAATAGACAACCGCCCAATATCACCACCAGGGAAAAATATAGGCTTAACAGCATGAGAATCACTTTTAAAAACTATATCCCCTACAACTGCAGCATCATCCATAGCCTCCAAAGGCACATCAGCAAACAAGTCTAAACCACCAAAATTTTTAACAATATGATTTTTAACAAAATTGTGCATAACCGTTCCGCCAGCGCCATGCAACATCGTAATTCTTTCTTTTTCAAACGCCATCTAAAATTCGCTTCTTTACGTGTTACAGAATAAGCCTATACTGGATAAAAATAAACTAATCGCAAAAATCCCCCTATCTACAGATACCATAAAGGAGAAAACAGAGATTACACAGGAAGTGTAACTTAAAGTTTAAATCACTGAACACAAACTAACATGACATCCATAAATGAATGGATAACCAATGGCTGCCGGGGTAGCCTAGCCTGGCTAGGGCGCCAGACTCATAATCTGGAGACAAAAGGGGCTAAACGCTCTTTGCCAGAAGTCGCGGGCTCGAATCCCGCTCCCGGCACCATACAATTTTGTTGTTAAATGTATAAAATTTTATGTGATAATGTCTGTAATGGTTTATGTACAAGTTTGTTCACTCTTTATGATTCAATAGTACTAGGGAGTAGAAAGAATGAGAACCTTTGGAACACAGGCTATAGGAATACGTACCCCTATTATTCATGAGGGAGATAATTTACCAGATATTGTCGTTAATTCCATAATTGAGTATACTAAAGAGTCTGGATCTACAATATGTAATAAGGACATTGTTGCTATAACTGAGGCGGTTGTTGCACGGGCACAGGGTAATTATGCATCAATTGCACATATTACTACGGATGTTAAATGTAAATTTCCTCCAGGCGCTGTGGGAATTGTTTTTCCGATTTTAAGTCGGAACCGTTTTTCAATGTTATTAAAAGGTATAGCTGCGGCGGCTAATCAGGTCTATATTCAGCTTAGTTATCCCACAGATGAAGTGGGTAATCATATTATAAGTGCTGAGCAGTTATATGAAGCAGGAATTGACCCCTACAAAGATGTTTTTAGCGAACAAGAATTCCGCACGCATTTTCAAGATCTTAAGCATAAATTTACAGCCATAGATTATCTTGAACTTTATCGTAATATGGGTAATCAAGCTAAAATTATTTTAGCAAATGATCCATGCGAAATATTGAAATATACAAAAAATGTTATTGTCGCAAACATACATGACCGTGCTCAAACAAAAAGACGTCTTCTTTCAAAGGGGGCTGAAACGGTTTTTGGCCTTGACGATATTTTAACTAAGAGCGTTAACAGCAGTGGTTATAATGAAAATTATGGTCTTTTAGGGTCTAATAAGGCCAGTGAAGACAAGGTAAAGCTTTTTCCACATTCCTGTGAAGTGTTTGTAGCAAAAGTTCAAAAGTTGATATTTGAGAAAACTGGGGCGAAAGTGGAGGTTCTTGTTTATGGTGATGGCGCCTTCAAAGATCCTGTTGGTAAAATATGGGAGCTCGCAGATCCCGTTGTGTCTCCAGCTTTTACAGATGGTTTGCTTGGGTTGCCAAATGAGCTTAAATTAAAGTATCTTGCTGATAACGAGTTTGCTGATAAGCGGGGGAAGGATGCTCAAGCAGCTATAGTTGAGCGCATACGGCATAAACAGAAAGACCTTATGGGAAAAGAAGAAACTGAAGGAACAACACCTCGTCGCTTAACTGATTTAATTGGCAGTTTATGTGACCTTGTAAGCGGTAGCGGTGATAAAGGAACACCCATTATATTGATTAAAGGGTATTTTGACAATTATGCATGCGAGTAAGTGACAAAATACAGTTTTTGATAAACCCATCACTTATTCTATGCAAACCTATTTTTTGGGTTCTAAATAAGAGGAAAATATTTTGTATAAGAAGTAAAATGTGTAATAGTAAAACAAGACATTATACCTGTGAGTGATATAGAGTGAGTTGTGGAGAAAAAGCATCACTTGAACAGTGCCCATTAGAAGGATCCGAAAAATTGAACAGTTTACAGGTGCCGCTTCAAACAATTTTGAGTCAAACTGCAAAAAAAGTGCCAGAAAAAATAGCCATTATAGATGGCAATCAAAAAGTAACTTATCATCAGTTAGACGATTTTTCTAGCAGATTTGCCAGTGCTCTTGTTGATTGTGGTGTTAAGAGAGGTTGTCGGGTGTCACTATTTTTGCCAAATAGTCTCTCGTTTGTGATTGCATATTTTGGGGTGCTTAAAGCTGGTGGGGTGGTTACAGTTGTTAGTCCTTTGCATAAAGAGTTGGAGGTAGAGCGGCAGCTTTGTGATTCGGGAGCACAAACTATTGTTGTTTTAGAGTCTCTTTACCCAATTGTTGAAAAAATTATGGCTAAGACTTTGTTAAAAAATGTCATAATTACAGTTTTAGAGGGAAAAAAATTTAAAGCGTCAGGTGTTAGAACATGTTTAAACATATTTGATTTTTGGGATTTAATTAGGAAATCTGTTGTTGTGTCATTGGGTTTTCGGTTTAGTCCAGAGGAGGATTTGGCGGCGCTTCAGTATACAAGTGGTACTGCAGGGGTTCCAAAGGGTGTGATGTTAAGTCATACTAATCTTGTTTCAAACGTGTTATCTTTTGCTTCATGGATAAAAGGCGTTTCTGAGGATGTTTTTTTAGCTGTTCTACCGTTTTCTCATGTTTATGGCATGACAACTAGTATGCTCACACCTATTAGTTTAGGTGCAGAGATGGTGTTATTGCCTAAATTTGACCAGGTTAAGTGTTTACAGACTATCAAACGGCATAAAGTGACGGTTTTTTGTGGCTCTCCAACAATGTATAGTATGTTGCTTGGAGAGTTTGAAAAGTATGATTTATCATCTGTTAGAGTGTGTATTTCTGGTGCTTCTAGGTTGTCGCGGCATGTTCAGGAACGTTTTATGCAAGCGGGTGTTTTTCTTGTGGAGGGTTATGGTTTAACGGAGGCATCACCAGTTACGCATTGTACTCCTGTAGATAAGTTGAGGGGCCCAGTTAAGGTTGGTTCTGTTGGTTTGGCTTTACTAGGTACAGATATGCGAATTGTTGATGCAGAAACAGGGTGTAGGGTGGTGGCTGTGGGTGAGTGTGGGGAACTTTGTGTTAGGGGTTTGCAGGTTATGCGGGGTTACTGGCAGAATCCTGTGGAGACTATGCGAGTTCTTTGTGATGGTTGGTTGTTAACAGGTGATATTGCGTATAGGGATTCTGAGGGTTATGTGTACATTGTGGATCGCAAAAAACATCTCATTAAGCATAAGGATTACAGTGTTTGTCCAAAAGAGCTTGAGGATGTTTTGTGTGGGCATCCGGCGGTAAAAATGTGTACGGTAATTGGTAAACCAAATGTGTTAGTTGGTGAGATTCCAAAAGCGTTTGTGGTGCTTAAAGATGGTGAAGTGAAAGTAACAGAGGGGGAGTTAGTGGGTTTTGTTAATGGTAAAGTTGCAGGTTATAAGGCGTTAGGGGAAGTAGAGTTTTGCAGAAATCTGCCGCAGGGTTTAAGGGGTAAAGTTTTAAAATGAGTTCTAAAAGTGTGAGAAAAGTTCGAAATCTATAAGAGAAAAAAGTGTCCTTTTTTAAGATGTGTTGTCTTTGCGTGTTAAACTAAAAATCACAGGCATCGTTCAAGGGGTGGGTTTTCGCCCGTTTGTTTACCGTATAGCAGTGAAAAATGGTTTAACAGGCTATGTGCGTAACATGGGTGATGTGGGTGTTGAAGTATTTTTAGAAGGCAACATATTAAATGTTAAAAGATTTATGTGTGACTTGTCTGCTGAAAAACCTGTTTTGGCGCAGATTGATAAAATTGTCAAAACTGTTGCAGCAGGTAAAGAAGAGTATGCAGAGTTTATGATATGCAAAAGTTTGCAAACTGTAGAATTTTCAGGTTCAATAATTTCTCCTGACCTAAGCATATGCAATAAATGTTTAAGAGAAATTCAAAACGTAGAAAACCAGAGGTATAACTATTTTTTTAACACTTGCACAGAGTGTGGGCCACGTTTTACTATACTTAAACATTTACCCTATGACAGGGAAAATACTACTATGCAAGAGTTTTCTACATGTAACTTTTGTCAAAAAGAATACACTGAACCTTTGAATAGACGTTTTCATGCTCAAACCGTATCCTGTCCAAAATGTGGTCCACAGGCCTACCTTACAACAAATACAGGAAAACTCATCAAAACTTTAAATCCCATACAAGATGCGGGGAAGTTTCTCTCAGAAGGCAAAACTCTTGCAGTAAAAGGCTACGGAGGCTTTCATATTGCATGCTCCACCACTATCGAGGAGCCGTTATTGAAGCTGCGAAAAGCTAAACATAGAGAAGCAAAACCTTTTGCAGTCATGGCACGAAATCTTGCAGCCATAAAACAATTTGCAAAAGTCAACCCAAAAGAGCAAGAACTATTAACCTCACAAAACCGCCCAATTATACTTTTAAATAAAAATACAAACTACAATCTTTCACCTTTAGTCGCACCAAATCTACATAACATAGGTGTCATGTTACCCTACACAGGCATGCATTACATGCTCTTTGACAAAAATGATGACCCCGCGTTTGTAATGACCAGCGCTAATTCATCAAATCAGCCTATAATAAATGACAACATAGAAGCCCTGCAGGTTCTTGGAAATACCGTAGACTATTTCTTGTTTCACAACCGCAGAATTGCTCACCGCTGTGATGACTCTGTAATGAGAGCACACGGAGATAGGCAAGTGTTTCTAAGAAGAAGCCGAGGATACGTGCCAGCACCCATCAGGATGAAGCATAAAGCGTTGCGTCATGTGTTGGGGGTTGGTTGTGAGCTAAACAATACAAGCTGTATTTTACTTGAAGACAAAGCTTTCATTAGTCAACATATTGGTAATGTAGAAAATGTTGAAACACGCACGTTCTTTATTGAAGCTACAGAACATATGTTACGTTTAACTAATGGTAAAATGGAAAGTTTAGCTTGCGATTTACATCCCAAATTTACCACAACCACTTTGGCCATTGAATGGACAAATTCGTTAGGGTTACCACTTGTTAGGGTTCAGCATCATCATGCTCATGCCGCAGCGTTAATGGGAGAACATGGTTTAAACGAGTTAGTAGGCATTATCTGTGATGGTTATGGTTACGGTGTTGCTGGTGAAGCGTGGGGTGGTGAGGTTTTAATGTGTCAAATGGGCTCGACGGAGTTTAAGCGTCTTGGTCATTTAGAATCCCAGCCGTTGTTGGGAGGAGACGTATCTAGTAAGTATCCTGTTCGTGTTGCTGCGGGGATTTTGCAGAAAGCAGGAATAGATATTGAAGAGTTTTTGTTGCAAAACAGTAGCCATTTACCGTATGGTAAAGCAGAGGCAAAACTGGTTTTAGATCAGTTTCGAAATGGTCGTGTGATGGACTTTGTGCAGTCGTCTAGTTGTGGACGCGTGTTGGATGCGGTTTCAGCGGTTTTAGGGGTATGTTATAAGCGTAGTTATGAGGGGGAAGCGGCGGTAAAATTGGAGTCAGTGGCGTTTGGGGGTGTAGATGTGTTAGGGCTTAAACCTGTTTTGCGAGGTGGTGTTTTGGAGACAACAGATTTGTTTAGGGTGGTTTATGAAAATAGATTAAAGATATCTGTGGCAGATTTGGCATATTCTGTTCATGTGTATTTGGCGCGAGGTCTAGGGGAGCTAGCTTTGGAGAAGGCGTGTTGGCAGGGTGTTGGAACTGTTGGTTTTTCGGGTGGTGTTGCAGGTAATCAGATTTTGGCGAGTTTAATACGGGAGATCGTAGAAGCTGCGGGGTTAAAGTTTGTTGTTCATGAAGCGGTTCCAGTGGGAGATGGGGGAGTTTCTTTTGGCCAAGCTGTTGTAGGGGGTTTCTCGGGTTTTTAGACCAATTGTTTTTATCAGGCTTCGAAGGTACTTGTCTAATATTATGTGCTTAGCTATTCCTGCTCTTGTTACAAGTGTCGATGGCAATAGGGCCAATGTAGATTTTGGTCAAGGGGTTTTACGGGAAGTAAATATTTCACTGGTTAATGTAAAAGTGGGAGAATATGTTATTGTTCATGCAGGTTATGCTATTCAAGTTGTGAAAGAAGAGGAAGCCAAGGAAACCTTGAGAATTTGGAAAGACGTTTTAGAAACCGACCAGCAATAACAACAACAAGTAACGTTTTGGCGAAGAGATATGACGGGGGAGAATTATGGTTTTAGAGATGCACATTTTGCAAAGCAAATAGTGCAGAAAATCAAAAATTTAACAGTCAAAAATGATAAAGTGAAGATTTGTCATGTGTGTGGTACGCATGAGTGGACAATTACTCATTATGGTCTACGTAGTCTTTTGCCGCCAGAAATAGAAGTTATCGCTGGACCTGGATGCCCCGTGTGTGTTGTGCCAGCAGCAGAAATTGACCAAGCATTGCAATTAGCTCAAAGAGGCATATCAATAACATGTTTCGGTGACGTGTTGCGCGTTCCAGGCAGTGAATCATCACTTTTAGATGCTAAAGCTAACGGTGCGGACGTTAGAATAGTTTACGCAGTTTCAGATGCTATAGAAATGGCAAGAAGAGAACCAAAAAAACAGTTTGCATTTTTTGCCGTTGGCTTTGAAACAACTGCACCCTCAACAGCTATAGAAACCCTTGAGAATCCACCAAAAAATTTCAGCTTCTTAGCATCACACCGCTTAATTCCACCAGCAATGGAAATGTTATTAAGTGTTGAGGACTTAAAAGTTAATGGTTTCATAGCACCAGGACACGTTAGCGCCATCATTGGATTAAAACCCTATGAAGTATTTCCAAAAAAATACAAAATGCCAACCGTTATAGCAGGATTTGAACCTAACGATGTGCTAATGTCAATTTACATGCTAATACAACAAGTCAGTCAAAACAAGGCACAGTTAGAAAACGAGTACACACGCGTTGTAAAACCAGAAGGTAACCCTAAAGCCTTAGAGGCGATGACCCGCGCATTCGAAGTTTCAGCGGGTAACTGGCGTGGAATGGGTAAATTAGAAAAATCAGCCCTCCTACTTAAAGAAAAATATGCTAATTTTGATGCAAGAATAAAATTTGACATACAAAATTCAGAAGGTAAAGACATACCACAGAATTGCCAATGCCACAGGGTAATTATTGGCAAAATTAAACCAGACCAATGCCCAATGTTTCTAAAAACATGTACACCCGCAAAACCCATCGGAGCATGTATGGTCTCCAACGAAGGAACCTGCCGCGTCTGGGCAAAAACAGTAAACCAATAAGAAGAACCTCAAAAATCAGGTAGTGCTCGAGATTGGTTGTGGGTATGTTGAAATAGTTTGTGGTTATGTGGATTGGTAGTGAGTATGAGTGGTGTTGTTGTTTGTAAAGTGTCCGTATTGTGGAAGTGTAAAAATTGTGAAATTCGGCAAGCAAACTAATGGGCACAAAGGTATACTTGCCGTAATGAAGAATGTTCCCGCTCAATATTTCAACTTGACAACAAATACCACGCCTGCGAGCCAGGAGTGAAATTTCGTATTCTCAAAATGACCATAAATGGTCCAGGAGTCCGCGACATCTCACACGTACTCCACATAAGCACAGATGTTATTATTGATACGTTAAAAAAAAGAAAACCGGAACCAACAGGTAAATCTAACACACATTAAGCCCCGTAAAGATACCTCA
>JAITCR010000037.1 GCA_031282985.1 Nitrososphaerota archaeon
ATACCCCCACATAAGCTCAACAGAATTAAAATCCGGCAAATAAACCGGCAAAAACAACACCCAACCCAAGCTCACCCAAAACCCCCTACCAACATTGAAGTATGCACCGAAAAATTATCCGCCAACACTAACAACACATCCTCGGTCCAAACGCAGGAATAAGACAAACCCGCAAATACTGTACAAACAACTCTTGTGTAGTGACCCTTCAAAAACAAACACTACTTTTCCCCATTCAACCGAACCGCCGACACCATAGATTGACGCTTAAATCGCACATCCTTAATGCCTCGTGTATTCTTTGGTTTGATTTAGCGCGACTATAAAAGCGAGTGTAGGCGAGGTTTATGGAGCTTTCATCAAGAAAAACCAGCTTTGCAACTTGTAACTTTGGTTGGTTTTCACGCCAGAGCGCCCTCTCTTTTATGGTGGAGGGTTTTTCTTGTTCTTTGGGTGGAATGTATTTTTTTAAAAGTGTAACCAAGTGCTACATGTCGTTTGCTAAGAGCTACTGTGCTTATGTGCAGGTTGAATTCTGCGATCAGCTCTTTTAGGGTTATGTCGGGTGTTGTTTCGATTTTTTGGTGATTTGGTCCATGGTTTGCTGTGTTACCAGTTTTTTTCTTGAGTGCGTGGTCTTGGTTGTATGGATTCGGTGTTTTTGTGCATGCCCATATTTTTGTAACTGTGTTTTGGCTTATTACGAGCCAGTTGGCTGGTCTTTTTCATTTGCGTAATTTTGTTTGTGATGGATTATTTTTTTCTCTAATTTCCTTTGATGGGGGATTTGGCAATATAAACACCACAAACGTAATACACACCGCTAGTTATATAGTTAACGAAAAGTTATGTTGCTATAACTATGTGTACTTTGGAGAAATCTTCGTTTTTATGTTATTTTGCACGCAAACAATGTCTCGGTTATTGTGCTGCAAACACTTTCCACCATCATTGAAAACCGCAATAGTAGTTAACTAAAAGTTGCACTGCCATATATCATCAGCAATAAGGCTATTATTTCTTTTTTGCTGAGTTTTTCTAAATCTGACCGGTTCATAGCATTTACTCGCTCTACCCCAATAATGGTACTATGTAAACAATGTGTACATCAAAAACTCAAAAAACACTACCCAACTAAACAGTTACTGTTTTTTAACTGAGCGTTTCAGAAAGGCTTTTAAGAAAAACACCTGATTAACTATAAATTAATTCAAGTGATGAAGAAGGGTTTCCAATGAAAATAGACGGAAAATATTTATTCACATCCGAATCTGTCGGCGAAGGTCATCCAGATAAGGTTGCAGACCAAATTTCTGACAGCGTTTTAGATGCAATACTTACAAAAGATCCTAAGGCAAGAGTTGACTGTGAAACACTTGTCATGCAAGGAACTGTAATGATTACAGGACAAATTACTACAGGTGCATCCGTGAATATCCCAACGATTGTTCGACAAACTCTAAAAGAAATTGGGTTTGATAATGCTAAAGATGGTCTTGACTGGGAAACATGTGGTATTCTTGTTTCATTAACTGAACAGTCACCGGACATTGCTATGGGTGTTGACGAATCGATTGGTCATGATCAAGGTGCGGGTGATCAAGGTATGGTTTTTGGTTATGCTTCAAATGAAACAAAAGAGCTTATGCCTCTCCCAATTCTGTTATCTCACAAAATTGTTAAACGCTTAGCTGAAGTGCGCAAAAACGGCGAAATGCCCTACTTGCGTCCAGACTGCAAATCACAAGTTACCATACAATATGAGAATGGTAAACCAAAATGTGTAAAAACAGTTGTCATAGCTGCACAAAACAATGGTTCAGTCGAAGATGCCATTCTAAAACAGCAAATAATTGAAAACGTAATAAAACACGTTATCCCTGCAAACTTGATACCTGAAGACATAAAATACGTTATCAACGGCACTGGCAGATTCGTCATCGGTGGAACTCTGGCAGACTCAGGGTTAACAGGCAGAAAAATCATCGTCGATACCTACGGTGGTGTAGGAAGCCATGGAGGCGGGTGCTTTAGCGGAAAAGACCCCTCAAAAGTTGACAGAAGCGGCTGCTATATGGCACGATACATCGCAAAAAACATTGTTGCAGCAGGCTTAGCAGACCAATGCCAAGTACAAATCAGCTACGCCATAGGTGTAGCGCAACCCATCTCCGTACTAGTCAACACCTTTGAGACAGGAAAAATTCCTGATTCACAAATACTTGATTTGGTGCTGAAAAACTTTGATATGCGACCACGTGCAATCATTGACCAGCTTAGCCTACAGCGGCCTATATACAAAAAAACCGCGTCTTTTGGACACTTTGGTAGAGACGATGTGGATTTTCCATGGGAAAAATGTGACAAAGCTGTAAGTCTGTCTAAAGCCTTGGAAACAGCCTGAGGATTAGTTAGGAAATAACTTGTTCAGGTTAGTGGTTGAATTCCCTGTTTTCCTTGGAAAATACCGTCCCATGTAATGATGAAATGGCCAAGTTATTTTTTAACTGATCCTAACACAATCAAACATAAATTAAACCACAACAACATAAAACAACCCCATCACAATATTCATAATTTCCGAAGAGGTCTCATGTAGTAGGTTTTGCAGTGTTTGCATGGTATCTTTGGTGTCCGGTTGTGTGGTATTTGCCTTGTTTGACGATGTATTTGTCCTGTTTTTTTAAGTAGTGGGTGCCTTTGGAGTTTTGGCATACCGCATCGTTTTGGTTTTTTGGTTTTCCTTTCAGCACATTTTTCATTGGTGATGCATAAAGCAACCGAGCTACATAACTCTATCGTATATTAGGACACTGCCAAAAGACCGTTAACTATGGAAGATAGGGCATTCAATCATAGAGTTTCAAGTGAATGTGTGTTAAATGAGCACGTAATCGGTTTGATTAAGCGGTTTAAAATTGTGTCAGATTGTTATCGCAACAGCGCAAACGCTTTAGCCTACGATTCAGCCTTATCGCAGGCATCTGCAACTACGAGCAGGAAACATAAGTTATGCAAGAAGTCTAATGGATTGAAATCCTTATTAAAAATAGTGTGTTTAGCCATTTAAATGGGCTGAGATGAACGTTTTCAAATCGTGTTTTAGGGTTAGCCTTATTTAAAAGATGTTTAATTGTGGAAATGGAATAAAACATTTTTTTATAACTAATACACAGCTATGGTACAGAAGGCAGAGCAGAATTGAGTGAAGAAACAACAAGCGCCACTATTGGTCACGGAACATGGTATGATATGATGGCCCAAAAGGTTATTGAACGCGAAAAACAATTGGGCCGAAATACGAGTTTACTTCGAACAGAAATGGGTTTGGGTGCTTCAGGTTTTCCACATATTGGAAGTTTAGGAGACGCTGCACGTTCCAACGCTGTAGCATTGGCTTTAAAAAATTTAGGTTACAACTCTGAACTTATTGCCTATTGTGATGATAAAGACGGTTTAAGGAAAGTTCCAGCTGGGCTTACACATGCTAACTTAGACAAGTATCTTGGATACCCCGTTTCAGACATTCCCGACCCGTTTGGTTGCCATGAAAGTTATGGCAAACATATGAGTAGTCTACTACTCGAGGCGCTGGATAAATGTGGAATTCAATATCGATATTATTCTGCAAACGAAGTCTACAAAACGGGGTTACTGCTCAAAGAAATTCGAGACCTGTTAACTAATGCACAAAAAGTCGGCAAAATAGTCCAAGAAGAAGTGGGACAAGAAACATACACAGAAGTTTTACCCTACTTCGCAATATGCGAAAAATGCGGACACCTATACACTACAAGAGCCTATATATTCGACACTAAAACTGACAAAGTCCTCTACAAATGTATTGGGCTTGAAATTAAAGGTAAGATTATCTCTGGGTGTGGTCATGAAGGTGAAACAGATATCAAGAGCGGTAACGGCAAGCTAACTTGGAAAAGTGAATTTGCAGCCCGATGGAGAATCCTAGACATCCGATTTGAAGCCTACGGCAAAGATATCGCTGACTCTGTACGCATCAACGATCGTATCAGTCGCGAAGTGTTAGAATTTGAACCGCCAAGCCACGCAAAATACGAAATGTTTCTCGATAAAGGCGGCAAGAAAATCTCTAAATCAGCTGGAAATGTGTTTACACCACAAATCTGGTTCCAATATGGTTCTCCGCAATCACTGCTATTATTAATGCTCAAACGGTTCGTCGGCACCCGTAGTATAGATGTTTCAGATATTCCATTATATATGAATGAACTTGATGAACTCGAAGATGTCTATTTCAACAAAAAGCAATTAAACCAAAAAGAAACTATACGCCTAAAAGGCCTCTATCGGTACTGCTGGGTAATGAAAACACCTGAAAAACCAAGCATCCACGTGCCTTACAATTTATTAGCATTTCTTGCCAAAATGGCCCCAAAAGAATGCTTAAACGACTATGTTGCTGAGAAACTACAAATCTACGGTTACTTACAAAAGAACCCAAAAATCGACGAAAATCTAACTAAACGTATAGAATATACACAAAATTGGTCATGCGACTTTGAAGAAATCAAAGAAACAGTTATCACACTAAACTCAGAAACTAAAAAAGCAGTCACTGAACTGCTCCAAAAATTGCCTACTGCTGACGATCCTGACAAAATCCAAAATGCTATTTTCAACGCCGCAAAAAACAATGGACTCAAACCCAGTGACTTCTTTAAAACGCTTTATGCAGTTTTGATGGGTGCACCTCAAGGTCCGCGTTTAGGTCCATATGTTTTAGCTATGGGCAAGCAAAACGTTTCCAAAGCTCTTGAAAGAGCTTTAAACAAGCAGTAAACTGCTAAAATACTTTTTTGCTCCTTGAGGCAGAGTGGTAAAAAATTAAACTGCTGTTTGTATGAGTCAGGTTTATTTAGCTCTGGTTGTAACTTAGTGTCAGTTCTGGGCCTGTCGTCTAGCACGGATTATGACACCAGCCTGCGGAGCTGGAGGTCTTGGGTTCAAATCCCAGCGGGCCCGCCATCAATTTTCATACTGATTATTTTTAACTCATTATAGTATTAACTGTTGTTGTTCAAAGGATTCTTTTTAGATTTCTTTTGTTGCCATAAATAATATACTGTTCCAATTGCTGTAATGATGTTCGTCAAAATAATCACACAAGTTATAATGCTCACGAAATCGTTTGCTAAAGTAAATTTATCGGGGTATTCAAGACTATATGTAACTGTGAGAATGGCAAGGGTGGCAGGAGTTAATCCTAATGCGCACATAAGTGCTATAATCCTCTTTTGTTGTGATAAACTACTTTTAAACGTTGAAACTCCTACTGCTCCAAATCGCGTTATAAGAAGTACAGCAGTGAACATTATACCATACAGCAAAAACCATATGTCTATCTCGAAAATTAACCCTAAAGAAACAAAGAATAACGTTTCTAGAAGGAAAGAAATCTCTTCATAAAACACTTTAAGTTGCTGTTGTAAATTGTCTAGATTCATTTTTGTTTTTAGAATCTTGATAGCTAAGTGATAATTTCCAAAGATTATGCCAAAAACCAGAACTGCTAGAATTCCATTACCTCCAAGAATCTCGGTTATGCTATAAGTCGCCAAAACGAGGCTTAATGTTAGTACATGAGTGAATTTATGTTTCTGGAAGCGATACAAAATGTAAACCCATACTAAACTCAGAACAAGACCTACAACTATGCCTGCAGAAAACTGCATGGCTATACCTGAAACGGCATTAAACAAATTACTTGTAGGATTTAAGCGAATATCTATTAAAGTCGAGAAAATAACGACAGAAAAAACCGAGCTTATCGCAGCTTCCATTGTTAGAAAAGCTACAACTTTCTCTTCAAGTTTCATCGAAGCACTTAAAGGCACAATTACTGCTGCTGTAATCTCACCACCTATGATTGACGCAAAAATAAACGATTGCAAGAAATCCCATTTCAAAACAAAATAGCCAAGCGTCCCAATTAATACAGTACTAACTAAAGTGTAGACTGTGGTTTGTATGAATACTCGTCCTCCAATTGCAAGAACAGATTGCGTTTTTAACCCTAAACCTGCATAGAACAGGACCATTAGTAACGTTAAAGTCGCAAAAATTGGTAATGTGGATAGTAAACTCTCACGGGGAAAAATGTGTAAAACAGGTCCTAAAATGATTCCAATAAGTATGATGAAAATAAATATCGGAATACCAGTCTTTTTTGTTAAGAACTCTCCTGCAAAACCCGTAGCCACAATCACAGCAACTATACCAAATATAAGAATTGCATCTATTGGTAATGTGTTACCATTGTTTTTCGGTTTAACAGTGAATACCGTACTCTCTGATGTTGTGCCATCGGACACAATTATATGATGCTCACCTGTATTGGTTTCTGGAATGGTAATATTTACATTATATTCACCAGAGGCCGTAAATCCACTTGTCGAACTCAAAAGAGTAGTATCACTGATATTATCCCAGTAAATCGACACTCTGCTTCCTGCTGGAATTCCACTGACAGAAACTGTAATTATATCGCCTACAGAACCCATGTTAGAAGACAAAGACGGAGTGTTTAAAGCATTTACCAGTGGCACCACTGATAAAACTATAGATGCAAATAATATCGCTACTACTACCAATAGCTTATTTCTTGAATCAAACTTATTCAATTCACACACACCTTTTACTATCTGTGTTCTTCGCTATTTGTAATTTTTGCTTTTATTGAATTTTAATAAAACCAATAAATATTCGCTTAAATACATTTGCTTAGTGGAGGCATTGGGACAAAACTATTTTGGGTTGATTCGGACTGTAAAGATGTTATGAAGTAGTGTGTTTAAGAAAAGGGCGTTTTGTTGTCGGTCGTCCCTTTTCTGTTTAATGATACTGCTAAAACGTCCTTTATCAGCAGAGAAACCACACTCAGAAAAATTACGCTTAAAATACTGCTTCAAAAAATCAACCGGTGATACTACAATTCGCTCTAAAATATTCTGCCACACTTTAATTCTGCGCAAATTCTTCTTAGGAACCAAAAACAAAGAAACCGACCGATCAA
>JAITCR010000039.1 GCA_031282985.1 Nitrososphaerota archaeon
TTCGATACTTTATCGCTGCCACAGTAGGGGCATTTTATTAGGGTTTTTGATGTTATAAACATTAACTCGCACAATGATAATTATACACCACCCAAACTAAAATGTTTTATGACACCACCCAATAAATCATTGTTCTGGTGAGGTTTTGGCGTATACGTTTGGGCACGTGAGCATCGTGTTTTGGAGGAGCTACTTTTGTTGTTAAACCGTTTAGTGTTTCTAAGGTTTATGCAGGCGGTAATTATGCGTATGAAAAGATCCCTGGTTTTGATAAGGTTAAAGTTGGAAGAGGAATGCGCAAAAGATTGAGCGTAAACATTTGTCATTGCGTGCTTGGGTGAAACGGTTGGCAAGAAAACCCTTTGTTTTTCAGGGTCTCTTTAAATGCACAAGCAGTTGTTGGTCTATGTATTAACGTGAAAATCTTCAAACGCACCCTAACAACATAAACCAATGTCGAACACTACCTGATTATGGTGGATTTCGGTTCAGTATTTTGTTCAATTTTTATAGGCGATTAAAAACTGTAAAAGTTATTTCATAACGTTTCCTTACTGCAGATTTTCATGGAGAATGGAACTATGCCATCAAACCCGACAAAACATAAAAATTATTTAGTAACACTTCCTTATCAAACGTCCCACAAAATTTGACCATACATTTAAAAAAAGACATTCCATCCAAAGAACAAGAAAAAATTCTCAGTTATAAAAAATCAAGATCGCTAGCGCAAAAATCAACTCAATCTACAAGTGGCAAAACTGGTTTTTCTTGATGAAAGCACCATAAACCTCGCCTACACAAGACTCTATGGACGCGCTAAATCAAACCAAAGAATGCCTGAAGGCATAAAAGACGTACGCTTTAAGCGGCAATCCATAGTGTCCACGCTTCGTTTAAGTGGGGGGGGGAAAAGTGGCTTTTGTTTTTGAGGACACGTTAAATAAAGAGTTATTTGTGGAGTATTTGCGAATTTGTCTTGTGTCTACGCTTGGTCCCGGGGGATGTGTTGGTGCTATGGATAATTCTTCGGTGCATGCCTACGTTGGTTAGGGCAGTTTTGAGGAGCTTGGGTTAGGGTGTTGTTTTTGCCGGTTTATTCATCGGATTTTAATCCTGTGGAGCTTATGTGGGCGTATATGAAAAATATTTTGCGGGAACTTCAAGCTATAACTGAGAATGCTTTGATTGACATGGCAGTCCAAGCACTTGATTGTGTAACACCTGAACTCATTGCCTCATGATTCAAACACTGCAACTACACACCACATATAGTCAACTAAAAATTACACTGTTATGATGTTCTGTTAATAAGAGATAAAACTAAATATGTAAAATACATCATTCCATAACAAGGTGTAACGGTAATGCAAGACTTTCAAGTAAAAGACAAATTATTGGCCGCACAAGGCCATTTACAAATTGAATGGGCGTCAAAACACATGCCAGTTCTTAATATAATCAAAGAACAATTTAAAAAAGAAAAACCACTACAAGGACAAACCATAGCAGCATGCCTACATGTTACAAAAGAAACAGCTGTGTTAATTAAAACCCTCATAGCAGGAGGCGCCAATGCAGTTTTATGTGGTTCTAACCCGCTCTCAACTCAAGATGACGTAGCTGCAGCTCTAGCAGATAGTGGAGTTCACGTTTTTGCGTGGAGAGGACAAAATACTGAAGAGTACTACAAATGTATCGAAAAAGTTCTTGATTTTAAACCAACGATAACCATGGACGACGGCGCTGACGTAGTAGGTATGCTCCACAACAAACGCCAAGACCAAATCGAAAACATCAAAGGCGGAACTGAAGAAACCTCTACAGGAGTAGTCCGTCTAAAAGCCATGGAACAAGATGGTAGTCTTAAGTACCCAATTATCGCCGTTAATGATGCATACACAAAATACCTTTTTGATAACAGATACGGAACAGGTCAAAGCACTATTGATGGTATATTACGCGCAACCTCAGTCTTACTTGCAGGTAAAAATTTTGTTGTCGGAGGATACGGATGGTGCAGTAGGGGCATAGCCATGCGCGCAAAAGGTTTAGGCTCAAATGTCATAGTAACAGAAGTTCAACCAACCCGCGCTTTAGAAGCAGTTATGGACGGATACCGTGTCATGCCCATGTCTGAAGCAGCACCAATAGGAGACATATTTGCTACAGCTACAGGCGACATAAACGTTATCCGCAGAGAACACATGCAAAAAATGAAAGATGGCGCTATAATATGTAATAGTGGCCACTTTAACGTAGAAATTAACATTGACGAATTAGAAGGTCTCTCCACATCTAAGCGTACTATGCGGCCAAATATGGAAGAATATACTCTAAATGATGGCAAACGTCTTTACTTACTTGCTGAGGGCAGGCTGGTCAATTTAGCAGCTGCAGAAGGCCATCCATCAGAAGTTATGGACATGTCATTTGCTAACCAAGCATTATGTTCAGAATATATTGCAAAAAGTGCAAAATTGGAAACAAAAGTTTACATCGTACCAAAAGAGCTTGATGAAAAAATTGCTGAGTTAAAACTAAAAAGTATGGGTGTAGTCATAGACGAGTTAACTGAAGAACAGAAAAAGTACTTATCCACTTGGAAAATGGGTACGACTTAAAACAAGTCAGTATGTGAATACATGTGTCTTGTACGGAAATAATTTCGCCCCTCAGTATGTATGGTTAAAGTCAAAAATACGAAAATGCTCAAATGGTGTCTAGAAAAGCATGTTGCAGACAAAGTAACGGTGAAATGGGTTGCTAACCACCTCAAAATAACTCCAAGAAAATTTAAACAAATATATGCCAAATATAGAGCCACAGATACCGCTCCAACAATAGAACAAACTCTTGACAGACCAAAAAAACAAACAACCAAAGAAACAGTAAAAATCATAAAACAAACATACAAAAAAGACCGCATAGATGCAGCATACCTCAAAAAAATTACATATGCTCGACAAAAAACATCTATATCACATCGAACAATCCATGGAGTCTCACTTACATTGGGATATGCACGCTATAAGCATAGTAAACCGAAGCGTAGAACACCATGGATAATGTATGAACGCAAACACTCGCTCTCACTTGTACACATGGACTGACATCATTAGACTTCCTGCAAAACTGTTAGTTTTCATAATTGCAAATACCACATATTAAGTTGAATCTTAAGCCGAAGCGTTTTCTACAATTACGGACAACCTCCGAAAACTCACGTTTTACGCTTCAAACCGATAAAAACAAAATAAATACAACAGCTGCCCCATACAATTTTTCCCTACTATGCCTTTACTACACATTATGCCCTTGCTATTTAAGAGGGTTCCGGAGGCTGTCTAAGTCCTTTGCTGCAGAGTTGCCGTTAATTTCCACAGAAGTCTGATATCCTATTAGACATAACGAGAGTTATCTGAAACACATTAACCACTAATTGAGTTTGATTTTATTGGAAACTCTTTTAGAGCGGCATGTAGACTACATTCATTACAGCCGGGGTGGCGGAGTGGTTATCGCGCCAGCCTCGAGATCTTAAGGAAAAGTGGGCTTGGCCAAAAAACGGCAAGATAGCTGGTAGGCTTCGTGCCTGCAGGGGTTCGAATCCCTTCCCCGGCGCCATTTTGGCCATGGAACTACTTATTTAAAGAGTTTCTAACTGCTTGATGTTTACTGTTCTACTGAACAGAAAAAATTCGTTTATATACTTAATGTTAACTGTATGAATGTTTACACTTAACTCATAAAACTTTTCACAAGCTTATTTTATGTTATTTTGATTTTTTGGTGTTACACTTGAAAAGTGGGTGTTTAACCCATAATAGTTGGGTGTGCATCTTCTTCATCTATATGATGCATAACATGGACTGCTAAGCCTGTAGCAGCGCCTGCGGAAAGCCCAAGTAGTAAATTGTTTAGTGATGGATAGTTTCCTACTAGTCCTAAAATAACTAGTATGTCAAAGCCTATTGCAACTGCAAGGTAACCAACACACCACATTTTAACGCTCATACCTCTTGGTTTGTTTATTCCAATGCCGCCAAGTATGCCCAACATTATGAGAAAACCAATTAGAGCGTAAACTAAATCAAATCCTAATTCCAAACTTTTCACCGTCGTTATTATCTTTTGTATGTTCACGTTGGGGCTTAATTAGTTTATCGAATTCATCCATAACTGTCGATGTTATGTTTCCTAGCTGCTAATATACTGCTATCTTATATACCATCAGGGCTTTCTTTTCTGATCAAAATAGGGATTGTATAGATGACCACTTACAATGAGAGACACTGCCACAAATGGGCACTATTACTGATAGAACGAAAAAACAAGCTAAACCAAGCACAAGCAGCAATAGACTCAGGAGAATATGACACAGCAAAGCAGTTATCAAACCAGATTTTTTACGGTAAAATAGGTAAACAAGCTGACCCTGGAATGGCTGGTTCATTGCTTTATCACATGGCTATGGTTACAAAAATGGAGTCAGAAAATAGTATTCTGCTCAAAGAACTAAATATTACTCAGCCTGATGTTCAAAAGAATCTTGACCGTTTTTATGGTCTTTTTGAAGAGGATGCTTGTACACTGCTAAATGGCATAAATAATTTTAAAATAAGCGGCTCATCTATTGCTATGGAACGATTAGGTTCAGAACAAAAATTTGTTCTATTTTCAGAATTAGCAAAAAAATACAAAAAATTAGAAAAACAGTTATTAAATAAAGACAATATGGCACGTGTTACTCTTGAAAACTTGTTTTATGAATGGGCTAAACTAACTACAAAAATGCGCCTCATTCAGGAATATGAAACAATCAAAGGCTTACTTACTCTTGACGTACTTGTAAAAAATTGTGGTACAGAAAAAATCCAAAATATGATTGATGTTGTAAAAGACAATTTTGGTCAAGAAACTGTTAACATCGCTTTAGATGTAACTTTGAAAGTTGGAATGCGTAGAGAAAAGCTACAAGCCGTTATGCTAAGTGATCATTATATCAATAATATAATGTCAATTGAAACACTCGATGGCCAAATGGATTTTTTAAACTGCCCTATATATGGATGCCATCAATATATAATAAAAGACCTTGGTATCAGCAGTGATGTACCTACGTTGTTCTGTAAAAACTTTTGTTTTGCTCATGCTAAAGCAATGCTTGAAACGGTCATGCCTTTTCCATTAACCCTCTGGCAACCAAAACTTATGGCGGTAGATGGTGTATGTTCTTTCTACTTAAAACTTGCATATTCACCCGAAACTCAGCAAAAGGAACAGTTTGTTCCTTTAATCCTGTCTTGGAATGTAACCCGTGAATGCAACTTGAAATGCAGTCATTGTTACATTAATGCAGCAGGCAGAAAACTGGAAAATGAGTTAACCACCGAGGAAGGAAAACGATTAATTGATCAAATTTGTGAAGGCAGTCATCCTCTTCTGATTTTAAGTGGCGGCGAACCACTTCTACGGCCAGACATTTATGAACTCATCAGATATGGTTCAAGCAAAGGTCTAAAGATGGGTATAGGTAGCAACGGTAGTTTAATTGATGATACGGTTGCAAAGAAACTCAAAAGTGCCGGTGTAACAACAGTTTCAATAAGTATAGACTCACACATTGCGGTTCAGCATGATAATTTCCGTGGTGTTGTAGGTAGCTGGGAAAAAGCTGTAAACGCAATTAAAGTATTACGCGTTAATAATGTCCTAGTTCAAGTTAACACAACATTAACACATGATAATTATGATCAAATTGATGATATAATGAGTCTTTCTGAGAGTCTTGGTGTGGAAAACTTTCATCTCTTTTTTCTGGTTCCAACTGGTAGAGGTGTAAAAATTGATGATGTTTCTCCTCAAAAATATGAGGAAATGATAATAAACACTTTTGCTAAGGTGCCCAATCATCGTCTTAATGTGCGACCTTCTTGTGCTCCACAATTCATGCGTATAGCTCAAGGCATGGGTATGGATATGCGACAATGGATACGTGGTTGCATCGCAGGTATGTATTATTGTCGAATATGTCCAAATGGAGACATAACTCCTTGTCCATATTTACCCATAAAGATTGGAAATGTTCGTGAGAAAAGTTTCAAAGAACTCTGGCAAAACGCTGATATGTTCAAAGCATTACGTGACCCTGCAACTTTGACAGGTAAATGCGGTGAATGCGACTACAAAATGTTATGCGGTGGTTGTAGAGCAAGAGCGTATGGCCTTTCAGCCGATTTTATAGATTACTGCGGTGATTTACATGTACCAACTGAGGCAAAAAGTGACTACTTAAAAGAGGATCCTTGGTGTGTCTATCAACCAGATGTTTCTAAAAGTGTTAACATTCCAAAGGGACATCCTCGAAGTATACAAAGATATTAATCCAGCAATGCTTTAACGCTTAACCTGACCCACAAATTTTTTTAGAAAAGGAACGATAGGTATACTTGAGATCAACTATTATGAGTGTCAAGATTAAAGACTGGATAACAAAAGAGTTCGAAACACTTGACTTCAACTCAAAACGGTTCGAAACGCTGTTCAAAACAGTCATAAACGATCTCTCAGATCAAACTAACAAATCCATATGACTCGCAACCGGCAGCAGAACCAACGCAAAAGCAGCCTACCGACTAATAGCCAACGAAAAATGCACAAAACAAGGGTGGTGTTCGGTATTAGTTGAACGGTATGTTGAAATATTGTGTGGTGGTATGGGTTGGCAGTGAGTGAGTATGGCGTTAGCGTCTGTAAAGTGTCCGCGTTATGGAAGTGTAAAAATTGTGAAATTTGACAAGCAAACTAATGGGCACAAAGGTATACTTGCCGTAATGAAGAATGTTCCCGCTCAATATTTCAACTTGACAACAAATACCACGCCTGCGAGCCAGGAGTGAAATTTCGTATTCTCGAAATGGCCATAAATGATTCAGGAGTCCGCGACATCTCACACGTACTCCACATAAGCACAGACGTTATTATTGATACATTAAAAAAAAGAAAACCGGAACCAACAAGCAAATCTGACATACATAAAGTCCCGTAAAAATGCCTCAGAAATCGTTATTGAACTTGTTTGCGTCGAAGAGGAGAGATGGATGAGATGCGGTCCTATGTTATGATAAAGGGCATCAGTGTTGGCTTTGGCATGCAATAGATCACTGTTCTGGTGAGGTTTTGGCGTATACGTTTGAGCACGTGAGCATTGTGTTTTGGAGGAGCTACTTTTGTTGTTAAACCGTTTAATATTTCTAAGGTTTATGCAGACGGCAATTACGCGTATGAAAAGATCCCCGGAGTTGACAAGGTCAAAGTTGGCAGAGAAACACGCAAAAGATCGAGAGCGTAAACATTTGTCGCTACGTACCCGGGTGAAACGACTGGCAAGAAAAACCATATGCTTCTCAAAATCCCTTCAAATGCACAAACAGTCATTGGACTGTGTATAAACGTGAAAATCTTCAAACGACCACTAACAACATAAACTAATGCCGAACACTACCAGTTTTCAAACGCGTAAACAGGCAACGCTCCAATAACGTCGTGGAGTATCAATGCCAGTTAGTACTTCAGCAAAATCAATACCTGAAAAATGCTGTTAGACCTTAGGAGAGTATTTCAAAAGGGATTATGTGCAAGGTTCCAAATCTCCTCTCTTGAGCCATTGACATGAAAACGGGCAAACAGAAAAATCGTCAAATCAATCATACGTAAACTTTGGTACCATACAGGTCCTCCGACGAAACCTCCCACAACAATGCCGCTGACGAAAATTATTCCGCTCCACCCCATGTGTTTATGCTTTCGTTTGAACCGGTAGCTCAGACAGAATCAACCCCGCATACACCCCAATTATCCGCAAAGAAAACCTTAACATCCAACTGGCGCAGCCCATCAAGCATTTTCTTTAGCGTTTGGG
>JAITCR010000184.1 GCA_031282985.1 Nitrososphaerota archaeon
CATACTTGTTTTAGGGTGTGTCTTTTTTGTTTATATGCTAAGGCTGTTTCTCGGAAATCACAACTATACGTCATAACAATCAAATGAAACACACTAAAATTTAAACTATTCTGCTATAAAACGTCATCAACAACTGCCACACCAAACGAGAAACGAGGGGTACGTATAGCCTTGGCAGTTGACCAAACATCATTTACTGTGTCATAACCAGAGGTACTATTTTCGCTTAAAACATAAACTCTTTGAGGGGCATAAACACCAGTTGTCACCCCTATAACGCCATAAAGTTTGCCAATTGAAGGTCTCGTGTCTACACTCCATATATCAGTTTTTGGATCATAAATCATAAATTTGGCTCAGCCTCTGCATTAGAAGATCGCGCATTTTGAAATTCACCTATAACCATGAATTTGTCACCTGTAGCAGTAGTCAAGACAAAAGAAAGTCTTGACATTATTATTGTAGGCATGCTTGTTTTTTCGGTCCATGAATCAGCACTTGGATCGTACATATACAAAGTACGAGCATTTAAAACAAAAATTTTCCCATCAGCAGCATGCGCCGTCACACCTGAACCGTTAAACGGTAAAGAAGCCTTAGTACTCCAACTATCAGTAACTACATCATAAACCTCATTTACCCCACACTTAAACCAACTATTCCCATTAGAAGTTATACCACCCATACAGTAAATTTTGCCTTGACAAGCAACAATAGCGAAATCATTTCTCGGTGTAGGCATAGATGTTAAAGTAGTCCATGTATCAGTTACAAGATCATATTGCTCATTTAGATCTAAATAACCAGAATTTGTAAAACCCCCAATAGCATAAACTTTTCCATCAACAGCAACAACCCCAAGACTAAATCTTGTTTGAGACATGGGAGTTTTCAAACGCCAAGAATCCTCAATTAAGCGCGCTGCCGAAACAGAACTAAAGGTGCAGACAAAAAAGCTACTTATGAAAAAGAAAACAATCACAAAGGAAACAAGCTTATTCATACATACCAATAATGGCTCATTGCTTTTGTTATTTAAAGCTTTTCACCAACACGCGTTTTGACACAAAAAAACAGTTTGAGCAACTTAGTTTATCATTCAAGCACATACTTGAATAAACACTCTTAAAAAATTAAAGGAAGGTTTTACGTTCCATCGCCATTTGATATCTTCCTCAACAGCCCCTTTTTCTTCTTTTGAAATATAAAAAAATAAACCTACTACAACTACCACAACTGTTAGAGCTACTGCAGCTGCAATGAGATAGAGTAAGGAAGAAGCGATATCAAAAGGTTTGAAGGGGTTTGATGGATTATAGGAATTTGAGGGCCCATAGGAATTTGAGGGATTGGATGGGTCAGGATTGTCTGGAGAGGCCATTGTAAAAGCAACTGTTTGTGAAACGCCAATGTTTCCTTGTTTGTCTTCGGCATAAACTGTTACATTGTGGACTCCTGTGGATAACCTTGATAGGGTCATGTTTCCGTTGATTGTTACGTTTTCTTTGCTGTCAAGGCAGCCATACATTTTAACAACTGCTTTATTTACAGTAAATGTCAAATCGACAGTAGAGTTGTAATATGTCGGGTTTGACGGGGAAAGTATTGTAACAACTGGTGGCCTTTCTGGAGAAGCCCCTGAATGCTCTAAAGGTACGTACTGTCGATTTGCTGCTGTACGTTCACCCGGATATCCCGAAGAATCATAACCATTGTGGCCCCCAATTACATATAAAATATCATCAACAACAGCAACACCAAAACCTGTTAGTGTTGCACCGGGTTTATCCATTCTTTCGCCTGTTGACCAAGTGTTACTTGCCGGATCATACACTTTGTTGGTTCCATATCTCGATATGAAATAAATTTTTTTAGGTGCATACGTCCCAGTTGTTACTCCAGCAGCAACTGTACTTGCACCAGTACTTGCTTTCTCACTCCAAACATCAGTTATTGGATCATAACTTAAAAGACCCCTCCAACCAGGATTTTCGCTCGCATATTCAGCGTCATTAGTTGCCAAAATTTTACTATCCACAACAACAGACGAAAACCACGAACGGTTGGCACTTGTCTTTTGTGTCCACGAGTCAGCAATTGGGTCATACATATACATGATAGTGCTGTTTAGAACATACATTTTTCCATTCACAACATGTGCCTGTAGAGAATTTCCAGTAATCGGTAAGGGATTTTTAGTACTCCAGCTGTTGGTAGCTATATCGTAAACCTCATTTGCGCCACTTATGATATCTTTGCCCCATTCATCAGAATATCTGCCGCCTATACAGTAAATTTTGCCCTGATAGGTAGCTATGGCAAAATTGGATCTTGGTGTGGGCATAACTCTCAAAATAACCCATGTATCAGACACAGGATCATACCGCTCAGTTACATCTACATGTTGCTCAGTAAAGAACATAAAACCAGGAATACCTGTACTGCCCCCGATGGCATAAATTTGACCATCAACAGCAACAACACCCAAATTGGCTCTTGCTACAGACATGGGTGTTTTTGTATTCCAAGAATCCTGCACTAACTCTGCTGCTGAAGCAGGATTAAATGCAGTGATAAATAATCCGCTTGTGAAAAAGAAAAACAACATGAAGGGAACAAATTTGTTCATGATTATCACATAGGGTATTTTTTGCTCACTTGATAAAGTTTTTGCCAATGAGGGTTTTCGAAACAGAAAAGTGATTTGAGCTATTTCAGGTTTCCCATAGTTCATTGACTTTTTATAGGCGTTTGTTGTAGTGTGATTATGTAATGGTCACTTGGTTAAACCGATATCAAATGACAAGCGAGCTGCCATTGTTAAACATATGCAAGAGGGCAGAAGCACAAAAGATACGGCAAAATGGTTACTTGTTAGCATACGAACAGTGGAGCGTATCTGGAAAAAATACAAAAAACAAGGACACTACCAACCCGAACCCCTAAACTGCGGACGAAAACTCCTAGTCAACAAAACCACCATGAACAAAGTAGTGACAAAGATAAAACAACAACCAGACATAACACTCCAAGAACTAATTGAAGAATTCAAGTTACCCATAAGCCAATCTGCCCTCTGCAGACGCCTACGCAAACTGGACTAACTTTTAAAAAAAGACGTTTCATCCAAAAGAACAAGAAAAACCTTCAGGTATAAAAGATCGAGAACTCTGACGCATTAATCAGCCGAACTTAGATGGGACAAAACTAGTTTTTCTTGATGAAGCTCCATAAACCTTGCCTTTACTCGACTTTATGGTCGAGCGAAAGCTAATCAAAGGATACCTGAAGGCATTAAGGATGTGCGTTTAAGTGTCAATCCATATTGTCTACGGTACGTTTA
>JAITCR010000087.1 GCA_031282985.1 Nitrososphaerota archaeon
TCGATTTTGTACTGTGAGAAATTTGGGTTCATAATTTTGAACTGCTCTCAATTCTGTGTAAGCAGCATAATGTTTTTGATTGCAATTTTGAAGGCTGCTGCCCTTCAAAAAGAAGGGCAGCTCAATTATATAAATTCGTTAACAACAACTCAATTATATAAATGCGTTAACAACAAAAAGAAGGGCAGCTCAATTATATAAATGCGTTAACAATCAATTATATAAATGCGTTAACAATGAAAAAGATGAACACTTGAGGTGTTCGACGCTTAATGAAGCATGTCGATTGCTAAACACTGATGGACGGATAATTGTTATTGAGTGGGAGCAACCAAAACAGCTGTTTCGACGGATTATGTTTTCGACTATAAAAGCCATGGAACCGTCGGGTTTCAATAGGTTTTTGCACTTAGACTTGACGGCTTATTTTCGTGTATTTGGGTTAACTGTTCTTGAAAAAAGAAGCTGTGATTATACACAGGTTTTTATGCTAACAAAGCAGTGAGTTGATAAGAATTGTTAGCGTTTTATGTGGAATTGTTCTATTGTGTCTTTGGCTTTTTCTCGACGTTCACGATGAGCTTCAAGGAATTTGTTGAGTTTTTCTGTTATGGCCTGTTTGCATTCACCGCAGAGCATTTCACCTGTGATACATCGTTGTTCGCGTTCTTCTAGTTTAGCTGTGTCCTCTTCAAAGAGGTAATAATAGTACTGAAATATGCTACATATAGAAGGGGCAGCACCTGTTTTTCGCTGTTCAGCTGCTGTAGGCTTACCACCCGTAAACGCACCCCAAAGCTTCTTCTTAACAACCTCAGGCTGATCCACAGTAAATATACTAGTTTCTGGCATAGAAGCACTCATTTTTCCTCCTGTACCAAGTCCAGGCAAGAAACGACAGTGTATTTGAGCCGGCTTGCAGTAACCAAGTTTTTGTGCTACATCACGAGTTACTCGCCAATAAGGATCTTGATCGATAGCAGCAGGAATAAGAGCAGGCACATTTTCGCCAGTAAGTTTTTTGTGTATAAAACAGGGAGCAGCTTGTATAGCAGGCCAATACACCCAGCCGATGTTAGTACTATCTTGGAAACCAAAACTGCTACGGGCGGTGCTGTACGTTATGCGTTTAGCCACTTCAAGGGTTATATCATATAGCAAGGCAATATCTTTGGTGTCGTATATGATAAAAGTGTCTTCAGGTTTGAATCCAAGAGCGATAAGGTCTAGAGTATTTTCATATGACCAGTTGCTTGTTTCATCAAGATTGCGCTCATCATTAACGAGATATTTTTCATCATCAGTTATTTGAAAATATAGACGAGTTTTAAATTTTTGTTGAAGATGCAAAGTAAAAATCCATGGAACAAGATGCCCAATATGAATAGGTCCCGATGGACCTCTGCCAGTATAGAGAACAAACTTTGTGCCTTTATCATAAAGATCTAAAACAGTATCCAAGTCACGGTGACTAAAGAAAATTTTACGCTCAAGCTGCAAATGCAACTTGTCAGTACGTGTTTCCACACGTTTAAGAAGCTGAGGAGTTAAAGGTTGAGTGCCAAACTCTTTTATAAGCCGCCCATAGTCAACTTTACCTTTCACTTCCCAAGGAGTAACCACCATTTCATTATTACTACTACCACTATTATCAGTGTTTATGTCAGGTAAAGCCGTTTTATATCACCAATTAAGAGGAAAAAGGGTTTTGAAATATATGTTTCTACTGGTTCATTAGTTAACTAATGGGTCGTCGCATTACACCGCCAGCAATTCTTTTGTATTTATAACCGTTATGTTCAATCCATTCTGTAAATGAGGTTTCACGTGTTATGCGTAAAATATCAGAGGGTAACTCAGCATATTTTGTATATGCACAAAACTCGTAAGGAATAGGCTGATCACCTTTACTTTTAGGTTTTGGTGTACGTGTCTCCCAAACGCTTACCTCTTTATCGGGGAGCAGTTGAGGGTCTTCGTTAATTATAGGTGTTGTTGCAACTACATAACCTTCTTGAGGACTGTAAGCTTTACCTTCAATTAACAGCTTTCGTAACATTTTCTGATCCACAATATCACCAACTTTAGTTAACGTAGATATCTGTCTCAAAACTGCTAACTCAGAGTTACTCATGTTTCTCACGTACTGACAAAATAATTAAGATTTAAATGTAAAGTTTTTGTTTATTAGACCTTAATGCTAATTAGGGTTTTGTTGGTGAAACGAAGGTTTTATTAACATATGGACGTGTTGTTTGTCTTTTAGGCTGTTTAAATGCTAAATTACATCGTGTTATCTAAAAAACCTGAGCATTTCAGAAATTTCTCAGGAATAAACCTGCAAGAGTTCAACATCCTAAATCAACAGATAACCGAAAAATATCCAGATTACGAACAAAAACGATAACAAAAACTAAACAGAAAAAGGAGAATATTGCAAAAAGGATTATAAGATGGTTTAATCTTTTGTATTTGCGATAGTTATGAAATGTCCCAAGTGTGGAAACCAACTTTGTGTAAAGGCAGGCTTTAATCACAATAGACAACGTTACAAATGCAAAGACTGCAAATACCAATTCACCCAAACCACAGACAAAAACGCCACCAAACACG
>JAITCR010000096.1 GCA_031282985.1 Nitrososphaerota archaeon
TTGTACTGTGAGAGGTTTGGGTTCATAATTTTGAGCTGCTCCCAATTCTGTGTAAGCAGCATAATGTTTTTGATGGTGATTTTGAAGGTTGCTGCCCTTCAAAAAGAAGGGCAGCTCAATTATATAAATGCGTTAACAATCAATTATATAAATGCGTTAACAATAAATGCGTTAACAATCAATTATATAAATGCGTTAACAACAAGAAAATTTAAAAAATGTTCATAAATTCTGCTATTAAATTAGCATATCCTTATATTTTTAGTTTAACCCTCCTTGATTTAGAGGGACTGTTAATGCATAAGAAACTCTTAATTCCGGGACCAACAGAAGTAAGTAAAGAAATTCTAGAAGAACAAGCTCGTTACCTTATAGGTCACCGAGAAAAAGAATTCTCAACTTTATATGAAGGAATTACTGACAAATTAACCAAATTCTTCCAGTTAACACCAGATATTAAACCAACTGTGACCACAGGGTCAGGTACACTATGGTTTGACATTGTAGCTAGAAGTGTAGTAAAACAAAAAGCACTTGCATGCGTAAATGGCGCTTTTTCAAAAAGAGCCGCTCAAACACTTCAAGCATGCGGCAGAGAAACAGACATACTCGAAGTAGAAATGGGTAAAGCCATCAAAGCAGACATGGTTGCAGAAAAACTTGAAAACGGCAGATATGACACTGTTACCATTTGCCATAATGAAACATCCACTGGTGTTCGCAGTCCAATTAAAGAAATTGCACAGATAATACGTAAAGACTATCCAGATGTCATCTTAGCTGTTGATGCTGTATCATCATTAGCAGGCGATAAACTCATTCCTTCAGAAATTGGTTGTGACATAATTTTCGGTTCTACACAAAAATGTTTTGCTTTACCGCCAGGCTTAGCAGTCGGACTGGTCAGTGATCGTGCAATTGAGCGCGCAAAAACAGTACCAAACCGCGGCGCATACACTGATATAGTGGATATTTTTGAGTTCGAAAAAAAACATCAAACACCATTCACACCAAACATAAGTTTACTATATGCACTAGACAAACGCATGGGTCTTTTGCTTGCTGAAACATATGATAAAGTCTATCAAAGACATCTTGATATGGCAAATTACACACAACAATGGGCAAAGAAACACTTTGCGATGTTCCCAGAACCAGGTTATGAATCAATCACCGTTAGCTGCATAACCAACACGCAAAATAAAGACATAAAAGCACTAAGCCAACAACTTGCAGAAAAAGGCTATCTGGTTTCCGCAGGATACGGCAACCTAGCAGATAAAACCTTCCGCATTGGCCACATGGGTGAGTGGACCCTTGAAGACATCAAGCAGATCATTAGTCTAATTGACAATATTTGGAACAGGTAAGGCCATAGTTTCATAAATGCTGTAAATATTGAATTATATCTTGAACCTAAACACTCAAAGATAACACTACAACGAGCGATACTTCAAATCGCATCTATTACTGCTTGCCTTGCCCATGGAAACATGCGCAGAATCAGAATGACTTTTTTGATTAATAATCAACGAAAAAGATCACAAGCTATTCGTACGAGTGCTATATTCAAGTCCTGTTCGTTGTAGTGATAATTGTTGCTGGATGACGTTTTAATTGTCAATTCAGCAATAATCAAAACAAGATTTTAGGAAACGTAAAATGGTCTTCATATAGGCAATTTATTTTTGAAGAGAACGTACTGATAGTAGTGTAACTTTTCAATACTGTTGTTATCCATGCGGGTGCTTAAGTTAAAGAGGCACAGTTAAAGGTTAGTGTGTAAATAGCTACCAAGTCTATTGAAGTCTTAAATAATGAGCGTGATTTCGTTGGTTGATGTAAGACCGTTTAAAGCTATAAAATACACTCCTAAAGCGGGTAACCCAGAATTGTTAGTCACTCAGCCTTACGATAAAATTGACACTGAAATGCAAGAAGAGTATTATAAAAAATCACCCTACAATTACTGTCGTTTAATTCTACCAACAGAAGCAGACAAATATCAAATTGCACAACAACGTATTACTCAGTGGTTAAAAGCTAATATAATGGAACAAACAGCACAGTCTGCAATTTTTGTTTCTCGACAAGAATACATCATCAACGGAAAAAAGGTTGCACGCACAGGTCTAATTGCTGCTTTACGACTGTATCCTTACAACGAAAACATTGTTTTTCCACATGAATTTACACATTCAGCACCAAAAGCAGACCGGTTAAACATGTTGCGGACTGTACAGAAAAACCTTGAACAAGTTTTCCTAATGTATCCAGACCCAGAAAATAAAACAATAAACTTTTTTAAAGAAATCGTTAAAACCACGCACCTCGTTAAAGTTACAGACCCAGATGGGGTAGAACACACAATTTGGGAAGTTACAGACCCTGAAAAAATTCAATACATACAACAAACATTAAGCGAAAAATTCATGGTTATAAACGATGGCCATCACAGATATGAAAGCGCACTTGCCTACCGCGACGAAACGCGCATCAAAAACAACTGGACCAATGATTCAGCATTTAACTTCCACATGTGCTACATGGTACCCATACAGGACGAAGGCTTAGCCATTTTGCCAACACACAGACTACTCAAAGAAGCAAAAATAACGCCAGAAATCATAGAAGAATTCAAACACTACTTCACAGTTACCGACATAGCACCAAACGTTGATGCTTTAGATAGCTATCTCGCAAAACACATTAAAGAACACGCATTCTGTGTTTACGACGGAAAAAACGCTTACGGTCTAACAATGAAACATGAAGAAAACGTTTACCAATTCGTTAACACACACACGTCAAAAGAAACAAAAATTTTTGATGTCGTCATTCTGCGAGATATTATATTTAAAACTATACTAAAAACGGGTGAACTAAAAATTGACGAAAACATTATTTACATACGATGGACCAAAACAGCCATCGAAAAAATTAACCGTGGAGAAGCAAAAGTTGCATTCCTCGTAAATCCAATCAGCGCCAAAGCCGTTTCAGAACTTGCATTACAACACGAAAGATTACCAGAAAAAAGCACAGATTTTTACCCTAAACCATTATCAGGCTTCATGATGATGGATGTTTCAGTAAATGAAAAACTTTAGTTTCATCTTTTTTTAAAAGTTAAGTACATAATAAAAATAGTTTCGAGATATACAGCAGAACAAAGCGCCTTCGGCGCGAATTAACTATAATTACCAATTTGCATAATCATCAGTATCCCCTTCAACATAAACCAAACCACCCCCTTCATCAGACCCAGACACACCAACAAGATC
>JAITCR010000067.1 GCA_031282985.1 Nitrososphaerota archaeon
TTGATATGTTGTAAATGTGTGGACTGCGCTTTTTCATCGCTGATTACATGTTTTTGATAAAAACCTGTCAGTAATCTGCCACTATTCAACATCAACAAATAAATTACGCCTAAGGTCTAGGAACACGTTAAATTCAGCAGTTATAAATTATTGGAAAAACTGTTAGAAATGGAACTTACTTTTTTTGGCAGAAAATTCTGACCCAAATTCTTTTGCTAACTGCTCAATTAGTATTCGTTGTTGAGTTGTAAGTTTTTCAGGAATAACTATACCTATTCTGACTATCAAGTCACCTTTGCCATAACCACGCATTTTAGGCATACCCTGACCTTTAACACGAACAACTTCGCCATGCTGTGTCCCTGAAGGAATCTTTACAACTGCAGGACCATCCAAAGTTGGTACAGAAATATCAGCACCCAAAGCTGCTTGAGGGAAAGTTATCATTTCTACACGATATAAATCATCACCGTCACGTACAAACAGTTGATGGGGGGATACATGAACAATAACATATAGATCACCTGGCTCTCCACCACTAATAACCATTTCACCTTCACCTCGAAGACGTAACTGAGAACCATCATCAATACCCATAGGAACTTTAACAGTTATTTTTCGTTTTTTATGTACCAACCCTGAACCGCTACAGTCACTACATGGAGCTTCAACAAGTTTCCCTTTACCCCTACACTGAGGACAAGCTACAACTTGAACAAACATGCCAAACCCGCTTTGACGCATATTTTGAACCTTGCCTGCACCATGACATTTTGAACAAACAACTACTTTTGTACCTGGTTTAGCACCTGAACCACCACATATATCACATTTTTCGGTTCTTGGGATTTGAATTTCTTTTTCTACACCACTTGCAGCTTCTTCCAAAGTGATTTCTAAATTATAACCTATATCGTCTCCTCTATTAGACCGCTCATAACCGCCACCAAAACCTGAACCTCCAAAAATTGTACGGAACAAGTCGCCAAATCCCATATCACGGAAGATAGAGTCAAAATCTGCTCCTCGGAAAATGTCTTCTCGGCTGTATTGTTGATTAAAGGATGCATGCCCGATGTTGTCATACTGTACGCGTTTCTGATCATCACTTAATACTGCGTAGGCTTCGCTTATTTCTTTGAATTTATCTTCTGCACCAGATTCTTTGTTACGGTCTGGATGGTACTGTAGCGCCAGTTTACGATAGGAATCTTTAATTTGATCCTTTGACGCGTTTTTCTGAACGCCTAAAACTTCATAGTAATCTCTTTTCTGAGCCATTTTTAACCTTCCGTTAATGTTGTTAATTTAAATTTCAGTGTAGCACAGGACACAAATTTATACCATTGCATATTGTTAAATGATTTTTAAACGGGTTTACATTAGTTAACTTTAAAGTCTTCGTTGAACCCTGTTCATTTTCTACGCCAAATATTTTGTTTCCTCTTTTTGCGACAATATGTATAAAAAAAGAAAAGAAAAATTGGTTTATTTTACCTTACTTTACTTTGTAGTCTTCTGAGTCTACAACATGTGGTTCGCTACTGGCAGAGTTTGAACCAGCTTCTCCAGTTGGAGGAGGTGTTGGTCCAGTTTGTCCTTGTGGACCCGCAGCTTGCTGCTGTTGCTTTGCTGCTTCTGCCGCGGCTTGCTGGTAAACTTTAGTTCCAACTTCTTGCAATACTTTTTGAAGGCCATCAGATTTCGCTTTAATTTCTGTAATATCATTACTTGCAAGTGCGTTTTTGAGTTCTGTTACGGCAGCGTCAATTTTTGTAGTTTCTTCGGTGGATAGTTTATCCGTGAGATCTTGTTTTGTACGTTCTGCAGTGTATACAAGACTATCGGCGGTGTTGCGTGTTTCTGCTTCTTCCTTCTTTTTCTTGTCTGCTTCTGCAAATTGTTCTGCATCTTTGATTAAACGCTCTTTCTCTTCAGGGCTTAGCTTTGTTGACGCGGTGATTGTTATTTTAGATTCTTTACCTGTTCCACGATCTTTAGCGGTTACATTTAAGATACCGTTTGCATCAATATCAAAGGTTACCTCTATCTGTGGAACACCTCTTGGTGCAGGTGGTAAATCTACAAGATTGAACATACCAAGAGAAACATTGTCGGGCGCCATTGTGCGTTCACCCTGTAGAACGTGTACTGTTACAGCTGTTTGGAAGTCTGCAGCGGTTGTGAAGACTTGGCTACGCTTTGTTGGGATGGTTGTATTTTTGTCTATGACTTTTGTCATGACACTGCCCATGGTTTCTATGCCCAAACTTAATGGCGTAACATCTAGCAACAGTAAGTCTTTGACTTCGCCTGTAACTACTCCACCCTGTATTGCTGCACCTATAGCAACACTTTCCATAGGGTCAATTCCACGCTCAGGTGATTTACCTAAGATTTGCTCAACAAAACGTTGAACTAGGGGCATTCGGGTCATGCCACCGATGAGTATTATTTTATCAACTTGTTGAGGGGCTAGTTTAGCGTCTTCGAGTGCTTTTAGCAGGGTTGGTTTTGTTTTTTCAACAATGGGCTGCGCAAGAGATTCCAATTTAGTTCTTGTTAGAGCCATGTGAAGGTGCTTTGGTCCACTTGCATCAGCTGCCAAGAAGGGCAAGTCAATGTCTGTGCTCATTAAAGTAGATAATTCAATTTTGGCTTTTTCAGCTGCATCCTTTAACCGTGACATGGCCATTTTATCGCCACTGACATCCACACTTGTTTGGCGTTTGAATTCATCAATGATATACGTCGTAACTGCTTTGTCAACATCTGTTCCACCAAGTTGAGTATCACCACTGGTGCTTAACACTTGGAATACCCCTTTGCCAAAGTCCATTAAAGTAACATCATGAGTTCCTCCGCCGAAGCTGAAAACCAAAATTTTCATCTCATGCTGCAACTTGTCAATGCCATATGCAAGACAGGCAGCAGTTGGCTCGTTAACTATACGCATAACTTCAAGACCGGCTATTTCACCTGCATCCTTAGTTGCTTGACGCTGGTTATCATTAAAATGCGCTGGAACAGTGATAACAGCTTTACGTATTGCACCACCAAGATATGTTTCAGCATCTTTCTTTATTTTCTGCAAAACGAAGGCGCTAATTTGCTGAGGGGTATACTCTTTACCGTGAACCTGAGCCTTATAGTCACTGCCCATTTTACGTTTGATTTCAAACAATGTTCCTTCAGCATTAGTAGTAGCCTGTCTTTTTGCAGATTCACCTACTAAAAGTTGGCCATCCTTTGTGAAAGCTACCACTGAAGGGAACATTTTTCCAGCCATTGTTGGCCCCTCCGCACTTGGAATGACCGTTGCATGACCGCCTTCAAAAATGGCTGCAGCTGAATTAGTTGTTCCCAAATCGATTCCTAAGACTTTTTCACTTGTTTTTTGATTATTACTCATTTATTTTTTCTCCGTTTGGTTATTACTTTGATTTTATGTTTTTTGTTTACTGTTAATTGAAACTTTTACTACACTTGGACGAATTACACGACCCTTCATTGCGTAGCCTTTTCGAATTATTTGCAGTATCGTACAGGCTTCGCAGTCTTCGCGTTCTTCTGTGAGAACCGCGTTTGACACTGCAGGGTCAAAAATTTTACCCTCAACACAGTCAACTTCAGTGACACCTTCTTGTTCAAGTATTTTTTTGAGTTTTTTAAGTGTCATTTCAACGCCGTCTATTAGGGTTTTTTGAAGGTTTTCTGCACTTTTTCCCACTTTAATTGCTAACTCTAACTCGTCAGCTATATCGAGGAGTTGAATTGCTAAGCGTTCATTGCTGTGGTTTTTTATTTGTTCAGCTTCCCTGTTGAATCGTTGTTTAAGGTTCTCAAAGTCAGCTTGCAGGTATTTTAGTCGGTTAAGGTATTCTTCTGAACGTTTTTTTTCTGCTTCTAAAAATTTTTCAATTTCTGTTTTCGGTTTTTCAGGTTGATTCTTGGGGGTTTCTTTGTTACTGTTGTTGTTAACCATGTATGTTAGCTCCTAAGTTAGGTTACGTATTTTTTGCTTGGTGTTTCTTCTGTTTTTGTTTTTTGCATTGCTGGTGGTATTTGGTCTTGTTGACTAGAGATTGCGCCAGAGAGTCCCGCTTGTTCCACTAGTTTTCTAAAGATAATTTCGGCAACTTGGTCACCTACAGATTCTTCTTTTAGTTCAGAGCTGAAGGCGTGTTTCTTGAAGGATTCTATTATTTCGTTTTTGTCGATAGTAACATTTGGGTTTGTGTTGTCTGTCCATGCTGTTGACATGAGTTTGTGTCCTAATTCTATGAAGATGTTAACCATTGTAGTATAGTCTATGTCAAGTGGGGCATCTCCCGTAAGGAAACGTCCCTTGGTCAGCAATATTTTTTTGTCATTTTCGGGAGTTACTGTCAAACTTCTGCGCATGTATTCACCAGTGCATAAGCGGCACTGCACCGCTTCACCTAAAGCACACACACAAGCTTATAAATATTTTCAACACAAAAACCACTTATCCACCACATTTCCCACCTTCCACAAACACTGGACAATGTTTTGTGAACACACTTCAAGTGAACTACCTGCCTCTTACCAGACGGTATCAAAACTCACCCTAAAATCATCTAACTATCAACAAAATATTCTACAACACAACAGTTTTAAGACATAAACTAAAACAAACAAAAAATAACACTCACTCTACAACTACATTACCTACAAAAACTTTAAAACCCCACAATATTCAAAACTCTCCACAAATTATACACCAAAAAAACACAAAAAAACTCACCCTCACCCACCCAACCCCGAAACAAACAATAACCCATACCAAACCCCCATTTAACAACACCAAACAAGCGCCCACAAAAACACATCCACAACAAAACAACCCCCTTACCAGACCTCACCCTAAACCACCTAAC
>JAITCR010000123.1 GCA_031282985.1 Nitrososphaerota archaeon
GGTCTTGTTGGTGTAACTAGGCCTGATGGGGGGGTGATTTGGTTTTTGGTGAGTGGGATGATGATTTTGATTATGCAAATTGGTAATTCCAGTTAATTCGCGCTGAAGGCGCTTTGTTCACTTTTTGCCCTTTGTTTTTTTGTGGGTCAAGCTAAGGGTAAAACTCTATTTCAGAAACCTTACCCACTTTGATATGATTTAACATGAAAACGCAAAATATCAGCTAAAAAGATTTGATAATTCAGCATACTTTATTTGTAACACTGGACTATGCTATTGTAAACTGGAAAATTTCGGAAGTTGCGTGTAGTTATGGTTGAGCTACGTATTCAAGAACAGCAGATTCTTTTAGGTATAGGAAAAAGTGGTGGAAAAGCATCTGTAGAGCAATTAATTAGTGTTTGCAGTTTGCCTGATACTGCTGTTATGCGTAATGCTTTAACTTTACAAGAGAAAACGTTGCTAAATATTTATGCGGCAACACAGAGTGTTATTAAATTAACTGAAGAGGGTAAACTGTATGCGGTAGAGGGTTTGCCAGAACGTAAACTCGGCGTGGCAATTATAGAAATGGGTGGCACAGCTGACTTGAATGCTGCTGCTAAAAAAGCTGGCCTGCAGGACCAGTTTATACAAATTGCCTTAGGCTGGCTTATCCGTAAAAAATGGGCCATTTATTTTAGTCAAAATAACACTGTAAACATATTTGAGGAGCAACTTCAAGTAGGGACTATTGCAGAGGGATCTGATGAGGCACTTCTTAAAATTTTAGCAAACAATGAACAAACATCCCTTGACGAGTTAACTAAACCTCTTAAAAATGAAGCAGAACTACTTAAAAAACGCAAACTCGTTACCATTGAACCTAAAACAACGCGTTTTCTACAAATAACAAAAGAAGGCCAAACAGCACTAGCTGAAGGAAATACTGCTCAACCCGAAATCACTCAAATTACTCCTGAAATTATAATCACAGGCAAATGGCGCACTGCTAAACTACAAAAATACAACATAAACGCACCAGTCGCTAAAACTTGGCCCGGAAAAAAACACCCATACCTAAGCTTTCTTGACCAAGTTCGAAACAAACTTGTAACATTAGGCTTTCAAGAAATGACCGGAACCAGCGTAGAAACATGCTTATTTAACTTTGACGCCCTTAACATGCCTCAGGACCATCCAGCACGAGAAGCAAGCGACATTTACTACATAAAAAACCCAAAACACGGAAACATAGACAACCATGACGCTGCCGTTAGAAACATAAAGGAAACTCATGAAAACGGTTGGCAAACAGGCTCAACCGGCTGGGGTTATAAATACTCTATTGAAGTGGCCCAAAGACTAATTCTACGAGGTCATAGTACCTGTTTGAGTGCACGTACGCTTGAAAGTAAAAAAGTGCAAATTCCAAGTAAATACTTCTCAATTGCACGTGTTTACCGTCCTGAAGTTGTAGACCGAACACACCTTTCTGAATTTAATCAGGTTGAAGGCATTATCATTGACCCCAATTTGAACCTTAAGGACCTCCTTGGAGTACTTGGCAAATTCGCCATGGAAATCGCAGGTGCTAGTAAAGTACGTTTTAAACCAGACTATTTTCCCTTCACAGAACCCAGTGTAGAGCTTAGTGCATACAAAGAGGGTTATGGTTGGATAGAATTTGGTGGTTCAGGAATTTTTCGACCTGAAGTCACGCAGCCGTTGGGCATAGATGTACCTGTTATAGCTTGGGGCTTAGGTGTAGACAGGTTATTTATGATGCGATATGATATTGACGATATTCGTATGATATTTTGTCCAAGTCTCGAATGGTTAAGAAAAAAACAGGTGACCTAACAAAATGCCAACAATTGACATAGAATATAATGAATTACAACAACTACTACTAAACATCCAACTCAATAATGATGATGCTGGTGACATGGAAAAGTTAGATGACCTGTTAGCCTATGTTAAAGCAGAAATTAAATGTTATAATAAACAAGAAAAAGTTGTCAACATAGAATTCAAAGATACCAATAGGCCTGACCTTTGGAGTGTAGAAGGCCTAACACGTGCCCTACGAGGTTATATTGGAGAACAAAAAGGTATAAAGCAATACTATTTAGACAAATCTGATGTCAACATTTTTGTTAGCAGAGAACTCTACAACATTCGCCCCTACATCGCCTGCTCCATAATCAAAAACATTCATCTCTCAGACTCTATAATACGCGGATTAATGCATTTACAAGAAAAACTCGACCAAACCTCTGGACACAACCGCCAAAAAACCAGCATAGGCATATATAATCTTGACTTGATTAAGCCGCCAATTGAGTATACAACTGTTAAGCCTAAAGAAATTACTTTTGTGCCGCTGGGTTTCATAGAAAAAATGACTCCTGATGAAATTTTAGAGAAGCATCCAAAAGGCTGTGAGTATGGGCACATAGTTAAACGTAACTCATTTTATCCCATGTTGTTTGATGCTGATGGTAATGTGTTATCTTTCCCGCCTATCATAAACTCTAATGATTTAGGTAAAATAACTGAGGAATCTAGAAATTTACTTGTCGAAGTTACAGGAACCCTGCATAAAACAGTACTTAATACGCTTAACCTTGTTACAACAATGTTAATTGACCGAAGGGGCAAAGCTTACTCAACAACCATACATTACCCCGACGACTCAGATTACAGTGAAAAGCAAGTTGTTACTCCTAATTTTAACAACCACGTTATGCCTTTAAGTGTTGAGTACACAAATAAAATCTTGGGACTAAATCTAACCGTTGACCATATAGCAGAACTGCTTGAAACTGCTGGGTTTAACATCCAAAAAACCTCTGGAACAGAAATCTCAGTACTAATACCCTGCTACCGTGTTGATATTATGCATCAAGTAGACTTAATAGAAGATGTTGCAGTTGCATACGGCTACAATAACATAATCCCCAACTGGCGTGAATTACCCACTGTAGGCAAAGCAAAACCCGACCAATATCTAATCAATTTTGCACGTGACCTAATGATTGGACTTGGCTACCAAGAAATCCTAATCACCACGCTAACAAATCAGGAAACTTTATTTAGTAAAATGAACACTCCTCAAACTCCACTTATAGAGTTATCCAATCCAAAAGTTGCAACAATGACCTGCCTCCGTAACTGGTTACTACCTGGGCTTATGGAATTTTTAAGCTGTAATCAATCTGTGGAATTTCCACAAAAAATCTACGAATTAGGCAAAATAACCTATCCCAATCAGACATGTGAAACCCAGGTGCAGGAAGACGAATACCTAACGGCAGGTACCACACATCCAAATGCAAGCTTTAGCGAAATCAAATCTGCCCTTGACAGCTTTTTTGCCAACTTTGGAATAGACTGGCAAATAAAAGAAACCATCCATCCAGCATTCATTGAAGGCAGAACAGGCCAAATTATCATAGACAACCAAAAAATTGGCATAATAGGCGAAATTTCACCACAAGTAATAGAAAACTGGAAACTCGAAAACCCCACAGCAGCATTCGAAATAAACCTACAAAAAATAATCAACAAAAAACTAAACCTTAGCTGATATTCTGTGAAACTAAAAAGTCTGTTTTTAAAGAGTTGTTGATAATGATTCCTATAATGTTCATGTAAACGGCAATAGATCTCTTGTAAAACTGTCATTTGAGAGTATTTCAAAAGGGATTATGCACAAGGTTCCAAATCTCCTCTCGCGAACCATTGACATGAAAACGGGCAAACAGAAAGACCGTCAAATCAATCATACACAAACTACGTGAAACCATACAGGTTTTCCAACGAAACCAACCACACCAATGCCGCTGACGAAAATTATTACGCTCCACCCCATGCGTTCCGCCTTTGTCTGAACCAACAACTCAGACAGAATCAACTCCACATAAGCCTCCCAATTATCAGCAAAAAAATCTTACTTCTAAATGTTGTAATCAATCAAGCATTTTCTTCAATGTCTGGCCCTTCGGCTGCAACATTCCCAATCCACCAATTCTCCGGCAGTTCGACAATACGCCTTCCAAACCCAAACCTTGTTTTTCTTGAACACAAAAAGTACCACATCGCATCAAGCTCAACCAAAACTTCGCTTTGCGGAATAGATTTTTCACAGATTTTAGAGCAAAGTTCTTCACCCAATACAGAATTGTGGAGGGTTCAACCTTGAACATCCGACCAATGGCATTCACAGATAATCCAACAATGCATAGGTACAAAACGAAGGCGCGTTTTGTGGCGTTTTTGTCTGTGGTTTGTGTGAATTGGTACCCGCAGTCTTTGCATTTGTAACGCTGTCTATTATGATTAAATCCTGCTTTTACACA
>JAITCR010000130.1 GCA_031282985.1 Nitrososphaerota archaeon
TGCTTAGTTTTTCTAAATCTGACCTTTGCATAGTGTGTACTCATTCTGTCACAGCACTCAAACTATGTAAACAATGTGCACATCAAAAACTCAAAAAACCGCTACGACTGAACAGTTACGTTTTTCTTTCTAACAAATCACACTAATTAAAATACTTCGGGATATTACCAGTTTTTCTATACTCTGCACTCTTGGTGGTAGCTATACATAGTTTAAACTTTCTGCCAGTGTTGCTATGTTTTTTTGTTTCAATGCGGAAAAGCCTTTTTGTTCAAATTCTTTGAATATTTGAAGCAACAACTCTTGCGTTTCACTATGCAATTTTATGTTACCCTTCAGTAATTCATCTTGCGAATATTTGAATGGCTCTGAAAAAGTCCACGACTTATCCAAATACACTTTCCCAGCACCTATAAAATCGCAAGCCAATTCTACAAGATATTTAAGAGGCATTTTAAGCGGCACACCACCATTGTTAAGTCCTTCTATCCAATATTCCCAATGGTGGGGATTACGACCTCTGTGATGTAACCACGCTAAACTATAGCCTTTGTTTTTCTTTTCCGCATCAATAGGGCTACTTGTACCCGGGTAATATCGCGCAGAAGAGATAAACTCTGTTGGCAAGTATTTAGATAGGTCATGAGTTATTCCTTGCCAATATAGTCCTGCACGAAAACACACTTTACCAACTTCAATTCTATGCTTTGTAATAACTTGAAAATGTTTATGTGCTTTTTTAAGCGTGAACTGTGGGTCCATTTTCATTTTTGCACTCCAAATGTTTCTGCTCTTTGAGTTTATTGGTTTGTGTGTTCTATGAAAACTCACTTTTGCCTGCCGTTTATTCTTTTCGTAATAAACACGTCCAGACAAAAATTATCTCATGTAACTATAGCACACGTTTAAACGATCAAATTTTTTCTCTATTCAAAATATTACACGAAACTGGCGGACGTAACTTTATAGTTTTTAATAAAAATGTTGTTCCTTCGGAACCTTTTAACACTTTATAGCCGTTATTATAATCTAATACAGGAAAACAACACTTTAGATTATCTTTTGATATTGTTCCAACGGAAAAACTCTCATTTGTATTAAGCATGGTATGATCAATACCCCACTCGTCGCCTTGATCGCCAACTCTTAGTACGTTATCTTCAGAAATATTCATAACCTGCATAACTTTTTTAATTGTTTGACCTTTTGAAGTGCAACTTACTTCAAGAAAATATTTCCCTCCATGTCTTTCGCTATACTTTCCTTTTGATAAACGATAATCTGAATAATTTGCTAAATACTCTTTTATATAATTAACAATGCTAAGTTCATTCGGTAATATAGAGTCAAAAGTAAATATCAAACTTGTTTTATAGTTTGACTCTTTAGAATCACTTATTATTTTTTCCTCGTCTAAGCTCGAACGTAATGAAATAATCTTTGCGATCTTAGACCTTAAGTTATCTTTATCACTGCAAAATTTGTTTTGACGTGTTATCTCAACAAACTCAGTTTCATTATCCCAAAAATCAGTTATGGTGTGTAAAAATCCAAAGCCATTGCCATTAATACAGTACCATCTATTTGGGGTTTTTTCATCTAATTCGCATGATGAAATAATTTTTTTAACAAAATCTGTTGCGCTTTTTCGTCCTCTCCCTGTAACAAAAAATACGCATACGTGGGCATTAAATAATTTTTTAAATATGTTAATCATTTCTGGCGAAATATCTTTTATGTCAGATGTTGTTCCTGTAATCGTCCCATCAATATCCAAGCATATTGCATCATATACTTTTTCAAAAGTGCTTTTCAGCACATCAGCGATATCTTGCACATTCGGTTTACATGAATTTTTTGATTCACACGTTTTCATTGCATATTTTAGATAATCAATTTTATTCATTCAAACAGCCTGCCGAAATTTAGCCGCTAAACCCTACTTTTGGCGGTATCACATAGACCACTTTTCATTTTATTACTATTCTAAGTATTGTTCTGTCTATACTTATGTATCTTTTTCGTCTCACTATGTCGAATAACTTAATTTGTAATCTAAAGTAGCGTTTACTATGACATAAAATCCCAAGTTCCAACTGTAAAACCACACAAAGAATTGTATACACGTAATGAATTTAGTTTGTCTTAATAACAGACATACCGCTTATGATTATGAGAAAACCGTTACCCCAAAACGTGTATCTACCTTATAGATACATGGCTTATGAAGGAACAGAGCCAGCTATTTGCTGTTTTTATTACTGTTTACTGCCCATTGTCCACTTTTTGTTGAGCCTACACGTTCAATTAATCCTAATTTTTTTAGCGTTGAAATATGAGTCTGCACATTGCGTGGAGCAATTCCTATTTCTTTAGCTAACATTTTTGCAGTAATTTTCGGATTATCCCGCATCAACTCAAGAACTCTACCCTGCAAAACCGTTACCGCATCATTATTTTCTTGCGATGGTTCTTGCGATGGTTCTTGCGATGCTGTATTGGTGTTAAAACCAATCATTACCTCATTTGGTCGTACACGATAGAACGGTTCAGGCATGTTTTGTTCTTTACAGGCCTCAAGTATCTTTTCAATACCGCGTCCCCAAGCCTCAATCTGTCCAGAGCGGAAAAAAGTGTTTGCAATCAAGGGGTTATACGGTTTTGAGGTATGAGCTGTAAACAAATCCTCGATGGTCCAGTTCTCGGGTAATTTGCCATCGTTGTAAATTAGTACCTTGTCTTTGTAGATGTGTATGTGAATTGGGTTGCCTGTGCTGTAATCTTTGTGAACAATCGCATTTAGCACTGCTTCACGAAACGCTGAACGTGGCACAGGGTATGTTTCTATTCGGTGAATGCCTTTGTAGCTGATGGTTCCTTTGAAGTATTTGAGGTACACTAAATCAACGACTTTATCGGCCATTGTTATCAGTGGACCGTGGATTTCGTCTTGATAACTCAAATCAGCCGTGGTCTTGAAATAGCCAATTTTAACTGAGGTGCCCATTACATATTGTTCGGGGTTTTGGTGAAACAGCATAATTGCAGCTCGTTTAAGGTAATCTGGTTCGGTTAGATTCAGATTGTCCAGAAGCATTTTATCACTTATGCGGAGATCAGCTTCGGTCATTCGGTTGCTGCCGATGGCCATTTTTCTAAACGTTTTGAATGCGTCGCTTTCGAAATCTTCAAATTTGATATGCGGTATAGGGACGCCGTCCCAAGTTTTACCCAGAGTCTTGAGCATGAATGTGTCGAGTTGGGTGCCGTTAAGTTCTTGGGTTGTTGTTCCTGAGCGGATATAATATTTGCCATTGCAGCTTACTGGGAAAGTGTATTTTTGAACTGTTATAACGAGGTACTGTTTATCGTTTAGTTGTCGTAATTCAATAGTTGGTATGATGCCCATGGCGCTTCGGGTTTTGTTTGGCAGGTCTTCTAAGAGTTTTTTTGGGTTAGAAATTCCGATGACTTCTCCGTTTTTCTGACGGCCAATCTCTAGTACACCGCCGTCTGCGTTTGCAAAACCGCAAATTGTGTTTAGATATTCATCATGCCAAGTTTGTTTCCATTCAAGATTATGTGTTTCCATCGTTACACCTCCCGTCGTTATTTGAGTAAATGTTAAATATATTAGTTGACCGTTTAATCAATATATTTTTTTCTCAATAACCTCCTATACATTTGGTATCTTGTGGGTTAAATTCTGTGTAAAGATGTAGAATTATTGTTTGTTTTGTTTTCGCCTTAGTCAAGATAGGGAATTATTACGGTGATTTTTTGAATTTGTAAGAACGTATTTGTGTTAGACAGGGGTTGTAGAATAGGAGAGCATCGCCTTATCTATATTTTTATGGCAGGTTTATACAAACCCTTCTCCGAACCGGACCTACTGTAGAGTAGGAGGTCAACGAGTTACTGTTACCAGCACTTTTCCAGCCCCCTCCCCCCAAACGGAACGTGAGAGTTTCCCACCCATCCCGCTTTCCAGCAACCAAAATCAGCAAACACAAACCCTATCATACACACCCGAGTGAATCTTATAATGACAACCAGCACATACAGCCAACGTCTTACACCGCATTGCAATCATACGCTTCATCCACTCAGACCTATGACACCTACCACTCTTACTCAAACCCTTAAGCTTGCACACGTAATGCACCTCAACAGCCACTTCCTCAACACCACATAGCTCACAAGTATTACACATCAACCGATCAATCAACTGCGATCTAGTATGAAAAACCTGCTTTGGATCATCATCAATATCCGCATCTTTATCAAAACCCATCCTTATTCCGCCAAACTGTGCAACCAAAGCTCTTTTGCCCTCACACTCGACCTTCACCTGCAAAACCCCATAAACACCATCTCTAGTCTCCACGGTTACCTTATACCCCTTGAAGATTTTATTCACCGTAGACTTATGCTTACACGCCAAAGTCTTAGCCAAAGACACCTCCATCACCCGCTTAACAGCACACATCCGATACGCATTATACACCTGAGTATAGCACTTCACAAAACCTCTAAGCTCAGACTAATACTGACTAACAATATCACAATCCGAATAATGCATCAATTCTGCCCTATGCACCGGTTTACCTCTAGCCACATATTTACTCATCTTTGCCTGCATCTTACCCCTTGACACTCGCAACCCCATCACACCATTGATTATTCTCTGCCCACATTGATCACGCTTTGTATCTGCATGTAACACCTCAACCTCATAACCCAAAAACCGTGCCCGCTCACTTCTAGCATGTGTAACAAGGGTCTTCTCCTCACAAAGACGCAACTTAAGCTCCGCTTGCAGATAGGTCGCTATCTCCGCTTTGATTTCTTGGACCTCACTTTTTCCTCCAGAGACTCCTAAGAGCCAATCACCACAGTAACGGATATAGTACAGTCACCTAAAAATTGGATCAAAAGAACCCTTAGAAGGCATCTTTTGTGCTATCTTTTCTAATTCCTTTACCTTTGCCCAGTGCTTGTGCCGTTTGTATTTCTCTCTTTGCTTTAATACTGCCCTGTATTCTTTGTTTTCTGCCCGCCGTTTACCTGAACTGTATTTGGGCATCAACTGTTTCTCTACATACTGATCAAGCTTATCCATGAAAATATTTGACAACAATGGACTGATAACATTTCCCTGAGGACAGCCGCTCATTGTTTTATTGTATTTCCAGCCTTCTAAGTAGCCACAGTTTAACAAATTTTCTATCAGCCGCAAAAACCGCTTATCATCTATACACTCGCTTAGAATATTTAGCAGAATTTGATGATCTATAGAGTTGAAACAGTCTGCAACATCCCCTGCAATGAACCACTTAACACTCTTCCAATCAGCTTTACATGTGACAGCATCAAGGGCAGATTTGCAACCCCTATCTTTTCTAAAGCCATGGGATTTGTCGCTAAATTGACAGCCATAATAGGCGTCTAAAATCATTCGTATTACTTCCTGTAGTAGTTTATCTGACCATGTCGGTAAACCCAGCGGTCTTTGTTTTCCGTTTTTCTTTTTAATGTAGGTTCTTCTAACTGGTGTCCATCGATACGTCTCTGTTCTTAGCTTAGCGATTATCTCGGATATCTTTTTCATCGACATGCCATCGGCAGTTTCCTTTGTAATTCCTCGGGTCAATGCTCCTTTGTTGGCATAGAGTTTGGAGTAGGCGGTTAAGTATAGTTGGGGGTTGTAGAGTAGGCGGTAGATTCTTTGGAGTGGTTTTTTGTGTTTTCCTCGTTTACTGATGATACTCAATATTTTTTCGGTATCTCGCATCTCGCGTCCCGCCAAATTTTGGTATCTTGGTTCCTGCTTGCACTTCCCCTACCCTGCTGGGTCAGCGGCACACATTACAGTCCGCCTGTGCAGTCTCCATTACAGAGACCACTTTGTGTATTATTGCAGCTCCGTCACCATAGACTCGCGTCTTTAGGCGATCCAATGTTCTCCGACAGGGAACATAGCGTAACTTAGGCAGTTACTCATCACCTTGCCTTGATTCATTATCAAGTGGTACACGACCTCAGATTCTTCCATGCGAAACTTGTACATGGATATGTTGTGTGGAGGGAGTTTTAGACTGCGTATCCCTCGGTCTACTGTTTGGACCCCTGGTGATTTGACTTCAGGCTGTTTTGCTTTTGCCATATTACGCAGGACTTGCGAGACCATGTGGATTGGCAGTCTTCCATATTTTTCGCTTTCATGCACCATGCTGTTTTTCCCTGCGTCTTTCGATTTCAGGTAAGGTGTTGTCCTTGAGGTCATTTCTGAGAACCTCATCCCGATATTCGGGAGATTCCAGTGTCAGATGACATCGCGCACAGTTTCCAAGCAGAGGGCTCGCCAGTCATTCCTAAAACAAAGACTTACAACGTGCCATTATGAATCTTCACATGACAACTACGGCAAACAACCAGAGTTTTACGTCTAATCGCCCCCATAACAACCACCCAATCAGGCGGAGTACGACCATGCTTACGATACTTCTGCACAATATCCTTCAATTTCCGCACATGATGAACCTCCATACCACCACAATCAGCACCACACAACTCACAACAGTCCGTATTAAGACGCTTAAGCAACTGCCCACCCACAAATACCTGACCAAAAACATCAGACACCTCAGTAAGCGGCTGCTCAACTCTTTTCAAGCTATCATTAAAATATGTCATAGTATGCATACCAGCCTTGGTTTCATATTGCACACCCACAATATGCCGCGTACCAGTACCCACCTTACGTGGAACCTCTACACCATATTTACCAAAAACAGCCCCAATAGCGGATTTTTCTTTACGAGCTATAGTCTTCAACATACTGACATAGTGATAGTATTTGAACATCGACAGTCGTCTACCCACATTTATAGCAAGACAATAATAATTATACAGACCTCGAATCTCTGCATTATACATACAGGTAATGTCCAAAACTGGATAATTACATCTCGCCAAAAAATGATAGACTTTTCCACATCTACAAAACAGCTTCAACTTATCCCTAATTACCTGACTGGGAACCAAAAGCTGAATCTGCCCATTTACTGACCTTTTCATACGACCAAGTGAGTCTTTGGCTATTTTGGTATTGCAATGTGCTTTTGCAATCTCATAACCCAAAAACAAAACATGGTCTTGCGCAAGATTCGTAATTAGAGTCTTCTGCTGATTTAGCTCCAAGTCAAGCTTTTGTTTCATAAAACAAGCTATCTTTTCTTTGATTTCAGCTGCAAGTGCCTTACTTCCTATAACGCCAACCAAAAAATCGAGAGTGTTAAGTTAGGAATGACGCAAATTGATCTGGAGTTCCGTTTACCCGGAAGCGAGCAAATAATAACACAGTGAAATCAACCATTGTTTACACCGTGAAAATATGCAAGCCTTCCTACGAAAACAACCAAACCAGACCTCTGACGAAAAATATTCCACTCAACACCATAGACCTCTGCTTTAGTCTACACCAAA
>JAITCR010000135.1 GCA_031282985.1 Nitrososphaerota archaeon
TGGCGTATTGTTTTGGTACACGGGAACACAAGTATCTTGATGAGTTACGTTGTTTGCTTGCGCCGTTTAGAGTAAGTATTGTTTACTGTGATGATAATGTTGTTTATAAAACTCATATCATTGAAAGTATTGTGACTCCGGGTAAGAGGAATATGCAGTGTATTGAGCGTAAGTATTTGTCTTTACGTGCTTGGTGTAGCAGGCTTGTTGGGGGGAGGTATTGGGTTTTTAAAATCGTCTTTTATGCATAAAATTGTTGTTGGTTTGGTCATAAACTTTTGGTTCTTTAAAAGAGAGCCACCATTTCACTTAACTTATGACATGACCGACTTTTTGTTGTACTACTTTCAAAAGTGTTTTGTCATGCTCAACTATAAATAACTGGCGCATTCATAAATATAAAGTTATAATGCATAATATTTAGTAAGGAGAGCGAATGGAAGTCATGAAAATAGTTTATGAGGGCAAGACAAAAAAGGTTCTATTAAATGAAGAAAACGGTGAGTATTTTTTATTTTTCAAAGATAGCGCTACTGGTGAAAACGGTGTTTTTGATCCCGGCTTTAATACTGTTGGGGGTAGTGTTTCGGGTAAAGGTAGAATTGGGCTTGCTATATCAAAATATTTTTTTGAGTTAATGGAAGCAAATGGTATCCCGACACATTATCTGGATGCTAACCTTGATCAGTGTCTGATGAAAGTGCGGTCTGTTACAGTTCCGAAACTTGAATTTGTACTGCGTTACTTTACGGCGGGCAGCATATGTCGCAGATTTTCACTTGAGAAAGGCATTCCTTTTAATTCGCCTTATCTTGAGGTTACACTTAAAGATGATGCACAGGGAGATCCCCCTATCAGCGAAAGAATATGCCTCATGAAGGATTTGTTAAAAGAGGGCGAATACAATAGGGTATTGGATGTTTTGGTTAAATCGGGTGATGTTCTGCGGAAGGAGTTAAAAAAGTTTGGTTTAACTCTTATAGATTTTAAACTGGAATTTGGTTTTGATGAGAATCGGAAAATATACATCGCTGACGAAATTACACCAGACATCTGGCGGGTACAGGACGAAACAGGCAATATTCCAAACCAGATTGATTGCGCAAAGATAATTCTCAACAAAATAGTAACAAAGAGTAAATAGAATCATAACAGGCTATAGCGTATTCACGCTATGCTTATTCTTTTTTTGAAGTGTTAGTTGGTGTTAGATGTTGGTAATTTCTGGGGTGATTTTGTCTTTTGTTATTTTTAGCAGGGCAACTGAGGGTTTATTTAGTAGTGGTGAGGGGCTTGTGGGGCTTCCAGGGTTGATGTAGAGGATGTTTTCTTCCCATTTAATGTGTGCGTTATGTGTGTGTCCGTAAACTAGTACGTCAAACCCGTTTTCTTTTGTTAATTCGCGCATGTGGCCCATGCCGTATAGGATGTTTGGGTTGTGTATGACACCTATTTTTCGGTCTAGAATTTTTAGAGAATTCAGGTTTGGCAGGACGTTTTTTACTTCGGGATTGTCCATGTTGCCGTATACTGCAAGCACAGGGGCTATCTGTTCGAGCTCGTCAATTACTGATAATTCAACTATGTCTCCTGCGTGTATTATGTAGTCAACATTTTGAAAAATAGTAAATACTTCTCTTGGTAGCGCATTTGCTCTTGAGGGGATGTGTGTGTCTGAAATTAAACCTATGATTTTTGTGGCTATGACACTTTCCATGTCTTTAGACATTATTGTTTGCTCGCTGGTCAACTGTTTAGCCTCATCAATTGTTTAAATTGTCTTCTTTACCTTATATGATTTTTTAGTTTTTAACTATTTCAGATGTTATTTTATGTTGGGATGTTTGGGTTTTGGTGTGTTTTAAGAATTTTGTTCAATTTTTTCAAATGATTAAGGTGAATGTGTTTGTGAGAGGTACCCTGTTTGTACTGGAGAATTTGAGTGTTGTTGTTGGTGAGGTTGATGGTTAGAGTAGCCCGGGAGAGATTCGAACTCTCGTCAACGGGTCCAAAGCCCGCTATGCTTGACCACTACACCACCGGGCTGCAATTCTGTTTTTTGTGGCGTGTTGTTTGTTTTATGGTTGTGTTTTTCCTAATAAGGGTTCCCGTGGTTTTGGTGGAAGCTTGTGGTGTTTGGTGGTTGTTGGTTAAGCATTTTTGGGTAATTTTTTTCATGGGTTTGTTTTGTGTTGTGTTTGTTTTTGTTAGGTTTTGTGTCAGAAAAGTTTAATAATGCCACAAAACTTATATACTCGAGTTGTCCACTGCCTAGTTTACGTAGACCAAGCATAACAAATTTCTTCAGCCAAAAAAAAGGCAACATTAAGGTCACAACGTAAATCCTCAAAGGAGCAAAAAAAGTTGAGTAAAAACGACACCCCAAAACCACCACAAAGATCAGACAAATGTCTCGAATGTGGAAGCGACAATTTAGTACATGACTATGACACTGGAGAAACAGTATGCGGAGACTGCGGCCTAGTTTTATACGAACAAATGATGGACAAAGGCCCAGAATGGCGCGCATTCACCCAAGAAGAAAAAGCCTCCAGAAGCCGCGTTGGTGTTCCAACATCTTACTCAGTTCACGATAAAGGCTTATCAACAGCCATCAGCCAAGTAGACCGAGACGCCTTCGGAAGAAAACTCCCCCTATCCACAAGGTTACAAATGTGGCGACTAAGAAAATGGCAAATCCGAAGCAGAGTACACTCATCCATTGACAGAAACCTAGCACAAGCAATGGCAGAACTAGACCGACTATCAGACAAAGTCTACATCCCACCCCCAATCAAAGAAAAAGCAGCCGTCGTCTACAGAAAAGCCCTAGACAAAGGACTAGTACGAGGCAGATCCATAGCCGCAATAGCAGCCGCAGCACTATACGCCGCCTGCCGAGGAAGCGGAACACCCCGCACCCTACGAGAAATCGCCGACGCAAGCCTTGTCGACAAAAAAGACGTAGCAAGATGCTACAGACTACTACTAAGAGAACTCGAAGTACACATGCCCATAGCAGACCCACTAACATACGTATCAAAAATCGCAGAAAAAACAGGCATCTCAGGAAAAACCCAAGGAGCAGCCATAAACATCCTCAGAGAAGCAAGACGAAAACGCGCAGCAGCAGGCAAAGACCCCATGGGACTCGCAGCCGCAGCACTATACATAGCATGCCTACAAAACAACGAAAAGAAAACCCAAAAAGACATAGCTGAAGCCGCAGGCGTAACAGAAGTCACCGTTCGAAACCGCTACAAAACCCTTAAAAAACAATTAAACCTTGAACTACCTGACTAAAACAAACAACAACTTTATTTACCATATAATTTCTTTTAATCTTTTTTGTCATCTTGAACCTGATTTTCTTCTTCAAGCTCCATAACAATTAAACCATTATAGCCACAATCATCACAAACATAAGATTTAGGAGTTAACCATAAATCAAGACCACTAGAGAGATGAATTTTTGGACTAGCACATCTTGGACAAAAAATTTGAGAGGGCTTTCTGCGTTTTACATTTTTGAAAACTTCACGAAACCCATCCAACATTTCCACTCACACTCCAAGAGTATTTACAATAAAAGAAAATTATTGAAGTTCAATATTTTCTTGCGGATAACCAGCTTTAATTAAGAACTCACGCACTCTGTCACGGTGGTCACCTTGCAACATTATCTGTCCATTCTTATGTGTTCCACCACACGCACAATAGCCTTTCAATTTTTGTGCAATATTTTGCAAATTCGAATTTTTATCATCAACACCATCAATTATCGTGGTGGGCCTACCAAACTTTCGAGTTTCTAACCTTATACGAATCCTCTGCTGCTCTTTCTCAATCTCCCCGCAAACACACAAATCATTTGGAAGACCACACGTTGAACAAACTTCAGCCATGATACTCACTAAAAGATTATTATTTGATGTATATAAAAGTTTCAAAAACAAACACAGTAAACTGCGAAACCCATTTCCATTTTCTACACCAACATAACCATAATACCACACAACACCAACAACACAAAAGCAGTCACAACACCAACAAATCATACAAACTAAAAAACAACATCTTCACAAACAAAATAACACAAATATAGAACACACAAAAACACTATACCAAAAAAATAAGCCACTATAAAATACGAAGCCTAACTTACAAAATCAACATGTAACTGAAAAAACCATTTAAACTGTTAAAAAATTTATCTGCTATTTAAATCAAAGTTCTGTAAACTTGTTGATAAATTAGTTTTCTGTTAACTAATGCCAGAACAGTTATAGTGGAATAGGTTAATTTTTGCACTGTATTGTAGCATTTGTTGTAACACGCAGGGCAGTTTTTCGAAAAGTTATTCTGATGTACAGACAAAAGGATGTACAGGTTGATGCCTAAAGGTGAAAGCCTGCAAAAAGCCGCGTGCATCTACTTTAGAAGGTGCAGATTTTAAACTATTCCACTATACCAA
>JAITCR010000132.1 GCA_031282985.1 Nitrososphaerota archaeon
TTATCCGGCGAAGCTTTTCATCACAATAACCAACCAAAGTTTCAAACTTTTCACGATCACCTGTAAATCAAAACAAACAACATAACGACTTATTTTAGTTTCGCAAGAAGTCTAATATAGTAAACACTTTATGATGAGGTACGAAGTAATGATCGGTAAAACTTCTGGTTGTTGTCAGTTAAATTAAAATCAGTAATAAGACTTAGATAAACTCAACTGGTTTAATCGTTTTTTGTAAACAAGTTGTAAAGAACATTTTTATCTAAACAGTATATAGCTTTTATTTAAAGGTGAAAATTTACATGGGCAAAGGTTCAGGTTACGGAAAAGTAATACTTTTTGGTGAACACTTTGTGGTTCACGGAGTACCCGGGATAGTTTCAGCAATTGACTCATCAACAGATGCTATAGTAACAAAAGCAAAAAGTGGTCTTACAATTAAAGATGAACGTAAAACTGCAAAAGGTTACAGTGAAGAAAAGCGGCTTCAACAAATTGAATCAATTGAACGAATACTAAATGCTATGCAGCTTGATCCTAAAACGCCACTTGATATATGGATAGGTGGCAGTCTTCCTGGTTTTAGTGGTTTAGGGGCATCAGCAGCAAGTAGTGTTGCTATTGCGCGGGCTATCGGTGAGGAATTGGGTCTTAAACTTTCTAATGAGCGGATTAATCAACTTGCTTATGAGGCAGAAATTGCGTATGCGGGTAATCCAAGTGGTATTGATAATACTGCGGCAACGTATGGTGGCTTGATGTGGTTTAAGAAAAACCCTGTGGGTGGACCAGATTTTGTTGAACGTTTAAATGTTCAAGGTCAGATTGAAATCGTAATTTGTAGTACAGGTAAAGTTGCTAACACCAAGGCTATGGTTGAAGGTGTTGCTGAACGTAAAAAGGCTGATTCTATCAAATATGGTGCTTTATTTGAGCAAGCAGAAAGCATTGCAGTTGCAGGACGCAAGGCACTTGAAGCAGGCGATTTAAAAGAGGTTGGCAAATTTATGAACAAGAGTCATCAAATTTTACAAGAAATAGGTGTTTCCAGCGTAGAGCTTGACCATCTTGTTGATGTGGCACGTAAACAGGGTGCTATAGGCGCTAAACTTACTGGCGGTGGCGGTGGAGGTTGTATGGTTGCGTTAACTCCAAGTGAGAGTCTTCAGTCGAGAGTTGCAGACGCGTTTAAGGCTGAAGGTTTTGAAATTTTAACTACAAAAATTGGTGCTATAATCCGTTAGTAAAATTGCCACTCTTTTTTTACATAAGACTTTAGTACCTATTATTTTTACATTCTCAAACCGCGCATATACACTACTAAATGACCAAAACAGATGTAAAAAAATGCGAAAATCACACAACTACATCAGTAAAAACGACGAAATAATAATTAGTACTAAAGTCTACTGTAAGTTTTCCAAAAGCTATAAACGTAAACTATTGATATTTTCATTTTAGGCGAAAGAATTTGGGTTTAAGAACTTTCATTGAGTTGCTTCAAAAAAGTGACGAGTTAACAAAAATTACAAAACCTGTATCTTCAGAGTACGAGTTGGCAGGTGTAATTAATGCGTTAGGCGAGAAACCGGTGTTTTTTGACAATATTAAAGAATCTGCTGTTTCTGTTGTTGCAGGTTTAGTTTCTTCTAAAGAGCTAATTTGTCGTTCACTTGGTATAACAAAGGAGCAGTTATTACAAAAACTTTCCTCAGCGATTGAACAACCTGTTGAGCCAAAACTGGTCAAAGAAGCTGCTTGTCAAGAAATTGTATACACAGGTGTAGATGTTGATTTAACAAAGTTGCCAATTATGCATTATACTGACAAAGACGGTGGAAAATACATAGCCTCAGCGGTTTCCATAATCAAAGATCCGCAGACAGGCCACCGAAATATGTGCTTCCACCGTCTCATGCTTAAAGATAAGAATCATTTTGTCGCGCGTATAGTTGAAAACCGTGGAACCGACAGTGCGCTAAAAAAAGCTGGAGGAGAACTTGACATAGCTATATGCGTTGGTAATTCAACTGCGGTGCTTCTTGCAGCAGCTACTTCGCTTTCAGCAGGTGTTGATGAGATAGGTATGGCTAACGCTCTTGAAAAAACAGATGTTGTTAAATGTAAAACTGTTGATCTTGAAGTTCCAGCAGAAGCAGAATTTGTTTTTGAAGGCCGAATCACCAGTGAAAAAGCAACTGAGGGGCCATTTCTCGATTTAACAGGTGTAGTTGATCGTGTGCGTCAACAACCGGTAATCGAAATTAATTGTGTAACTCACCGCAAAAACCCCATTTATCAAACTATTTTAGCAGGCAAAAACGAGCATAAATTTTTGATGGGCATGCCTAAAGAACCCACAATTTATAATGAAGTTAACAAGGTGTGCCAATGCAAAGACGTTTCCATAACTCTTGGTGGCTGTAGTTGGTTACATGCAGTAGTACAAATCCATAAAACATATGCAGATGATGGAAGAAGAGCTATTTTTGCTGCTTTTGAAGGCCACAAGTCCTTAAAACATGTGGTTGTCGTAGATGAGGACATTAACATTTATGATCCTCATGATGTTGAATGGGCAATAGCAACGCGGTTCCAAGCTGATAAAAACCTGATTGTGTTATCAAATCAGTCTGGTTCAAGTCTTGATCCTTCGGGAGACCTCTCTGAAGGTAAAAAAGCTACAACTGCAAAAATTGGTGTTGATGCAACAACTCCTACTGTAACTACGGGAAAGGGCTTCAAAAAAGAAGAATACCTCAAAATTGATTTAAACAAGTATGTGATGTGACCAGTTATGGAGTTAACTAAACAAGAACAAGCAATGTTAAATGGTGAGGAAGGCTATGCTGTACGTAAGAGCTTGGAAATTCTAGTTGCTCTTGGCGAAATTTTTGGTGCAAAAAACTTAATTGATGTTGGCAGTGTCCAAGTTTCAGGTGTTTCCTATCATAATTTGGGTGATGCTGGACTGGAATTTTTGGATTCACTTGCAAAAGATGGCAAAGTTAAAGTTTTGACCACACTCAATCCTGCCGGTATGGATCTTGAAAATTGGCGGCAACTTGGTATTACTGCGGAATTTGCAGAAAAACAGAATCTTGTTATTGATGCGTTTCAACGTATGGGTATTCTTGTTAGTTGCACTTGTACACCCTACCTTATCGGTAATCTCCCCTTGTATAGTGAACATGTTGCTTGGTCAGAGAGTAGTGCAGTAACGTTTGCTAACTCTGTTTTGGGTGCACGTACAAACCGTGAGGGTGGGCCATCTGCTCTAGCCGCAGCATTTGTTGGTAAAACACCTTGCTACGGTTTGCATCTTAATGAAAACCGTGTTCCAGATGTGCATGTTAAAGTTGAAACAGAGTTCTCCAAGTTATCTGATTGGGGAGCACTAGGTTATGCTATAGGTAAGAAGGCTGAAAACAAAATCCCATACATAACAGGCATCAAAACAGCCCAGCTTGATGAACTTAAAAGTTTTTGTGCCTCAACTGTTACTTATGGCACTAAACCATTATTTTACATAAAAAACATCACACCCGGCTCAGACCAACAAACCCTGCCGAAAGAGACTGTGACAATTGAAGTAAGTGATATCAAAAACGCTTATGACAGCATAAACGATAACATTGATGAGATTGACTTTGTCTGTGTAGGTTGTCCTCACTGTTCAATTAAAGAAATTCAAGAAATAGTAAATCTAATTCAAGGCAAAAAAGTCAAAGAAGGCACGGAGCTGTGGGTTGCAACATCCAGAACAGTTAAACAGCTTGCAGACAAACGTGGTTACACAGTAACAATTGAGACAGCGGGAGGCAAATTTGCATGCGATACCTGTATGGCAGTTGCTCCTCTGGAGGGCAGGTTCAAAGCTTTAGCAACCACCTCCGCTAAGGGGTGTTTCTATTCAAGGCAGAATCTTATGAAAACAAAAATGGGCAGCATGAAAGAATGTATTGAAGCAGCGGTGAGTGGAAAATGGGGCAACTAAAGGGAAGAATAATCTATAAAGGAAAAGTCGAAGGTGAAGCGCTCGTTACTAGTATGCCTATTAGTTTCTACGGTGGTGTGGATCCAAACACGGGTACAGTAATCGAAAAAGGCCACGAATTAGAAGGAGTAAGCATCAAAGACAAAATTCTTGTATTCCCACAAGGCAAAGGCAGTACCGTTGGTAGTTACACACTATACCGTATGAAGAGAAACAACACAGCACCCATAGGCATGATAAATAAAGAAACAGAAACAATAGTTGCCGTCGGTGCCATCATCAGCGAAATACCCTTTATAGACAAAATAGACGTGTCAAAAATTAAAACAGGCAACAGAATCCTCATTGAAAACAATAACATAGACATTTTCTAATTTTCTTTTTTTGTGGGTTCAGTATTGTGCATGTTAAACTTTTCATAGGTTACTTTACTGTCAAAAAATGCTGGATATGATGGTCAGTTTAATAAGCTTAGGTACTGTAAAATTAATTAAGCATCTTGGATTTAGATTAAGTGGGTAATGATTACATATGAACAATGCACGACCTATCATATTGAAACTTGGTGGCTCAGCCATCACTGACAAAACGGTGGAGGCCAGTCCGAAAAATGAGTTAATCAATCGTTTAGCTGGCGAAATTAAACGCGCTGATCTTGATAATTTAATTATAGTTCACGGAGGCGGCAGTTTTGGTCACCCAACAGCTGCAAAGTATGGTATTCAAGATGGTTACAAAGAAGATCCAACACAAAAATTTGGTTGTGCCGAAACTCACCACATGATGACTGTACTTAACGGCATAGTTATGGATGCGCTCATTTTGCATGAAATTCCAGCAGTTAGTGTTGCGCCAGTAAATTGTATAACAACTGAAAATGGTAAAATCAAAAATTTTGATGAAACAACCCTTAAAGCTATGGGTAAATTGGTTTTTACGCCCGTAATGTATGGTGATACTGTTATGGATGAAAAACTCGGTTTCACAATTCTGAGCGGCGATCAACTTGTTGCTTATCTTGCACTAAAATACAATGCTGAAAAAATCGTTATAGGTGTTGATACTGATGGCATCTTTGAAGTAGACCCAAAAACAAACCCTGAAGCAAAACCAATAAAGCATTTAACCCTAACAGAACTTAAAGCATTTCAGCCTAAGATTGGAAAAGCAACTGGAGCCGACGTTACAGGTGGCATGGCAGGAAAAATCGCTGAACTTATCCCAGTTGTTGAAGCATGCATACCTGTCACAGTTACTGGAGCCACAAAAAGCTTATCTATCTACAGAGCCTTAACAGACCAAAGCGTGTTAGGCACTGTAATAGAGAAGACGTAAAATGGCTGCAGAAAAAACTGAAAAAAGAAAAGCAGAACATATTCAAATTTGCCTTGAACAGAAGGCACAGACAAAAACTGCTACGGCAGGTTTTGAGGACATAAAGTTTGTTCACCGTGCCCTGCCCGAAATTAACCGCGAGGACATTAACCTTTCAACTTCTTTTTTAAATAAAACCTTCTCTGCACCCTTAATTGTTGGTGCTATGACAGGTGGTACTGAGGCAGCTATCGAAATTAATCAGAATATAGCAGTGGCTGTTGAAAAACTTGGTTTAGGTATGGGTTTGGGTAGTCAAAGAGCAGCAGTTGAAAACTATGCCCTTGAAAAAACTTATGCGATTGCACGCAAAGCTGCGCCAAATGCTTTTCTGATTGCTAACATTGGGGGTATCCAGCTTGTACATGGTTATGGAGTAAATGAGGTTAGAAAAGTCATCGAAATGATAGACGCTGATGCTGTTGCAATTCACCTTAACGCATTGCAAGAAGCTGTTCAGCCCGAAGGGCAGACCAACTTTAAAGGTGTTTTAACGAAAATCTGTGAAGTTGCAAGCAAAATTGACAAGCCTGTAATTGTTAAAGAAACGGGAGCGGGTATTTCAGCTGAAGACGCTGAGGCGCTTAAAAATGCAGGTGTAGACGCTATTGATGTTGGTGGTGTGGGTGGCACAAGTTTTGCTGCTGTAGAATATTACCGTGGCGAAAAAATGTTGGGCGAAGCATTTTGGGATTGGGGTATTCCAACGGTGGCAAGCATTGTTGAGGTTGTTCAGTCTACAAAGTTACCTGTAATAGCTTCAGGCGGGGTTCGTACTGGAATTAACATAGCAAAAGCGTTAACCTTAGGCGCTAGTTTAGCTGGTATAATTCAACCAGTACTGGAAACAGCTGTTAAAAGCAGTAAAGAAACTGAACAACTTCTCATAGGACTAATTAATGAGTTGAAAAATGTCCTGTTTCTTGTTGGAGCAAAAAACATTGCAAGTTTAACAGATGTTCCCTTGGTTATATGTCATGAAACTGCAGAGTGGTTAAAAATGAGAGGATTCAACATAGAAGAATATGCCATTAGAGGAGCATTTAACACTTGAACATAGAAAAATTCCTCGAAGAAGCAACACCGTTAATTAATAGAGCAATCGAAAAATATGTTCCACGTAAATTTGCCATGAATTCGATGCTTTTTCAAGTTACCCCACCCGCTTACAGTTACAACTTGGAAACCATAGACAAAGCCATAGCTGACCCAATTTGGGACATACTAGATCGAGGTGGAAAACGTTGGCGACCAGCACTGTTTCTACTTATATGCGAAGCCTTGGGTAAAAAAGAAAACTATTGTACAGGTCTCGCAATTATTCCTGAAGTTATCCATAACGGTACCCTTGTAATTGATGACATCGAAGACACATCTGAACTACGACGCGGAAAACCCTGCACCTATAAACTGTATGGATTAGACATTTCCGTTAACGTCGGTAATGCCATGTATTATATGCCATTATTGGTTTTAATGACAAAAGAAGTTAAGCTGTCTGCAGAGGTGCTCTGTGGCATTTATGAGATTTATGTGCAAGAAATGATTAACCTCAGCATGGGTCAAGCAATGGACATTGCATGGCACCGTGGTTTAGCAAACGCTAATAATATCAACGAAAATGATTACCTACAAATGTGCGCGTATAAAACAGGCACATTAGCACGTATGGCAGCAAAAATGGCGGCTGTTTTTTCAGGTGCAGAAAAGATGCTTGTTGATAAACTTGGTAGATTTGCTGAAAGTATCGGTGTTGCGTTTCAGATGCAGGATGATGTTTTAGATTTAACTGGTCAAGAGTTTGCTAAAAATAAGGGTGGTGTTGGGCAAGATATTACAGAAGGTAAACGTACTTTGATGGTTATCTACACGCTTGAGAACGCAAAAGAAGCTGATAAAAATCGGCTCCTTGAAATTCTCAACATGCATACTAGCGACCAAAAACTCCGCAATGAAGCAATTGCAATTATGCAAAAGTATCGTGCTATTGAACACACAATACAGACTGCCGAAAAAATTGTAGTTGATAGTTGGAACGAAGTAAAACGTTTACTACCTACACCAGAAGCTAAGGAAAAATTAAAAGCGTTCTCCGAATTCTTGATTAAACGAAATATGTAACATTTCAGTGAGCGTAAAAAATTTGGCACTTGAACAAGATAAAGATCTTAGAGAGTTAATACAGAAAGCAGCATTGCTTAATGCGATATCTCATGATGGAAAAGCGCAGTCCAGTGCAATTGTTGGAAAAGTTATTGGAGAACGACAAGATATGCGGTCACGTGTTAAGGAGCTCTCTGTTGTAATTAACAACATAGTTAACGAGGTTAATAATTATTCACTGTCTGAACAGAAAGCTGTTGTGGAGCAAAATTGGCCTGAAACTCAAAAGAAAGAAAAACCTGAAGAAAAAAAACTTTCAGCGCTATCTAACACAAACAAGTTTGGCCAAATTATTACAAGATTCTCACCTAACCCTGATTGTGTGCTGCACCTTGGCAGCGCACGAGCAATTGTACTAAGTCACGAATATGCCCGTATGTATAACGGCAAATTTATTCTCCGTTTCGAAGATACTGATCCTAAAATCAAAAAACCTGCCTTAGAATTTTATGAAAGTATCCGCAAAGACCTCAAATGGCTCGGTGTACATGTGGACGAAGAATATATTCAAAGTGACCGATTACCAATATATTACGAGTACGTAGAAAAATTAATTGAATTAAATGCTGCTTATGTCTGTGAATGCAAGCAAGAAGTTTTTCACAAAATATCTCTATCACGGCAAGCTTGTCCATGTCGTGATCTGTCTTCTACAGAGCAACTTGAACGTTGGCACAGAATGTTAAATGGTGATTACAACGAAGGCCAAGCAGTTGTACGTGTGAAAACGGAACTTGATCATCCTAATCCTGCAGTTCGGGATTGGCCAGCATTACGTATTATCGATACCAAAAAGCATCCTCATCCTCGCGTAGGTGACAAATATACTCTTTGGCCACTTTATAATCTGGCAGCAGGTCTAGATGATCACTTACTGGGTATGACGCATATTATCCGAGGCAAAGAACATTATACCAACATGGTGCGTCAAAAATACATGTATCAGGCACTTGAATGGGAATACCCCGAAGCAATTCACTACGGCAGACTTAAAATTACAGATGCGTTCCTGAGTAAATCCAAAATTATGGCAGGAATTAAAGATGGAACATATGCAGGGTTTGATGATCCCCGTCTTGGCACTTTTGCTGCTCTGCGTAAACGTGGATTTACTCCTGAAGCTATAAAAAAACTGATTATTGATGTGGGAATAAAAGCTAATGATGTCACATTAAGCTGGGAAAACTTGTATTCACATAACCGAAAAATCTTAGATGCCTCAAGCAATAGATATTTTTTTGTACCCGAACCTATTGAACTTAAAATCAGTAATATACCTAAAGCATTTACTTCAAAACTACCTTTACATCCTGAAAAACCCGAACGCGGTTTCCGAGAATATACAATAACACCAAACAAAGATGCCACAGCAAACTTTTGGGTATCTAAAAAGGACGCAATGAACATTGAACAAGGTAAAATAGTTCGACTCATGGAACTCTTCAATATAGAAATTACAAAAATCGACAAACAAACAACAATTGATGCGGTTGAACCTAAACTGATTGCAATTGAGGCTAAATACTCTAGCGAAGCCTACGAAGATGTAAAAAAGATCAAAGCACAACTTATTCATTGGATTCCAAAAGGAACAGAATTCTCATGTGAAATCGTGTTACAAACTGCCCAAACAATGACTGGATTTGCTGAAAATGAAAGCAAAAAATTAAAACCTGACACAATTATACAGTTTGAACGGGTCGGATTTACGCGCGTAGACGAAGTTAACCAAAAAATTGTAGTTTATTACGCACACAAATAAAAAAAACAGAAGAGGATAAAATGCGAAAATCTGATAATGCAATAATTTGGCCTGTCTACTTTGATATTGCAAAAAGCAAAAGCGAAGGTAGACGTGTCCCTAAAAACATGGCAGTCGTCAGTCCTAAAATCTTAGAAATCAAAGAAGCGACTGACAAACTTGGATTACAAAACAACATTAACCCAACTGCTGGTTACCCAAAAACACCTTGGTCAAAAATGGGCATGCTTACAGTAGAAAAAAACGAACCAAAAGAACAAATTATTCTAAAAATTGCAACACAACTTGCAAAAATAAAACTTCAACAACAAACAGAGTTACAAAAACAGACACATAATTATAAAAAATAAAATAAGATATTAAACTTTTATTACTTTTCTTTACCAGCAATCAGGACAGCATTTATAACTCCATCTACACCTGGCCGACTGGTTACTTTTGCATGCCCAAGAGTTGTATCAATTTCTGCACCCTTAGTTATGACACCCCTGCGATTATAGTCAACGTTAGCACCGTTCCGAATTACGCTGACAATTTCCACTTTTTGGGTTTGACCAGTTCTTTGATCAGTTACTGATGCAAACTTTTCTGTTAAGGCTTTAATTTTCACGTTGCCACCTAAACCTCGTGTGCTTTTACGCTTTGGTTCACCTACAACTGTCTCAGCTGGATACCCGGCTGCTTCATACTTCTTTTTTGTACGATAAACTCTTTTTTTGCCGCCTGTTAGTTTTCTTTTGCGTAAACTGCTATGAGTAGACATTATTCTACATTCCTTTTAATTCGCGTAGTCACTAAAACTGTTAATTTCCATATAAACGTATCCGTTTAAGGTTGTCCTTCTTCCTTTAACGCGTCACCAAAAATGCGTTTCAATTCACGTTTCATAGATGAAGTGTCCTGTGTTAACCCAAAATAGTCTGCAAAGTAATCAGTAGTTTTAAGTGCTACTGAACGGCCTGACCGTTCTGACGCAATTAAACCCATATCTTTTAACAGTTTTACGTGATCGTAAGCATGTTGACCTCGAACCTCAATAACTCGCTTTTGGGTAATAGGTTGTCTAAATGCAATGTATGATAATGTCTTGAGCGGCCCAGACGAGAGCAAAGGCCGATTAACTAATTTTTTAATAAGTGAAGTAAATTCGGCTTTAACCTGCAAAACATATCTTTCATCTTTTAATGCCAAAATTTCCATTGGTGAGTTCCTTGAAATATATTCTTGTATGACAATATCTGTGTATTTTCTCACTTTCTTTTTAGAACGACTGTTGATAACTTGACCCAGCTCGTTTATATCCAATGGACGACCAGCTACGTATAAAGCAGCTTCGATAAGTGCTAAGTTTTGTTTTAGTTTTATTGCAGTTTGGGTTGCGTTGTTTTCTTTTGTATTTTCCTCATCATCGTCGTCTTGATCTGTTTGTGACTGGTTGGGCGGCTCAGTAATTGTTTCCTTTTGTGTTGTAGTTTGCGGTGTTTGTTCTGTTTCGGTTGTTTGGTCCTGTATTGATTGCTTTGTTGTTTCTGTTTGAGTTTCATTTGACTGTTTGTATGGCTTTTCCAACTTTTAAGTTCCCCACTGCAATGTATAATTCTTCTGTTTCTTCGTTTTGCCACAAGTTTACTAAACCGTCTTGTGCAAGGAAAAGTAAATAGATGAATGTTCTTAATGTTTCTATACGTGTTGCGCCTTTAGTTAGTGTTGAAAAGTCAATTATACCTTGGCCATGTACTTTTTCAATTAATAAGGCGTAAAGCTGATCGACTTGGTTCTCTAATTCAGCGATAAACTTGTCGAATTGTGGAAGTAAATCTGAAACTATAGGTAAAACTGGTGTTTGAACTACTGCTCTATCTAATCGGGAAATTTTTTCACCTTTCAAAACTTCATCTAAGACTTCAAGTAGATGTTGAATAGTTGTTGATGTTAATTCATGACGGAGCGGTAGAAATAGTGGTGGTGGCACGAAGTCTTGTGGGAGTTTTGGTGCTGTTTGTGAGGGGGGATCATTTAGAGTTAGGAGTAGTTTGGATTTCATGAGATAAATTAATGCAGATGAGTCTAATGCAACGCCTGAAGCTCGAAAGTCCACTTTTTTGGTTTGATCCATTTCAGTAAGAAATGAGTGCAGTAGGTAGGCAATGTTGATGCTCCAGGGGGTGCCAATTTTTTCAAGTTTGTTAAGTTCAAAGAGTATGTTCCAAGGTGGCCGTAAATAGAAGGGTCTACGGGATGGCGCAGTTTGAGGTGGTGCCTTTGTGGACATTACCTATAGAACTCTCCTTTTGTCGGTGTTTCTGGCGGAAACTTTGCGGTCACAACATTTGAAATGCCATTACGTTCGTAGACACCGTAAACTTTTTGGGCTTTGTTAACCATTTCAGGTCGTAGACTGATAACGATAAATTGTGTTTCAGCTGCTTCTGCCAATAGTAACTCAGCAAGTTTAGTTGTATGAAACGCGTCTAAGTGAGCATCTGCTTCGTCAAGTACGTAAAAAGAGGTAGGTGAAAACTCTTTGAGACTAAAGATGAAAGCAACTGTTGAACATGACCGCTCTCCGCCACTAGCTCCACTAACAACGATTGACGGTTTATTGGGAAACTGGACCATCATGTCTATACCTCCAACGAATGGGTCATCAGGTTTTTCCAGTTTTAGCATGGCCGTTCCACCGCCCGATAGTTTATCAAAGTAAATTTTTAGGCTGTTGTTAATTTTATCAAATGCTGTCAGGAAGATTTTGCGTTTTTTTGCGTCAATTTCATCCATAAATGCAACAATAGCCTGTTTTTCGCGTTCTAGCTCATTTAAGCGTACTGAGAGTTCACGATACCGTGAGGTTTGGTCATCATAGTGGTCAAGTGCAAGTTCATTAATGCGTCCTATGCGATCAAGTTCATACTGCATCATGCGTATGGTTGTGTCTGCCTCTTCAACCTGCTTCTGATTAACCTCAAATGCTTGCTCAAAGCCATACTGTTCAAGCTGACTTTGTATATTTTGTTGCCGTAACTTGTCCGTTTGAGCTGTTAGTGTTAACTGTTTAAGCAGTATGTCAGCCTGTTCATATTCTCTATCCAAAAGGCGCAGGTTATCATCAATATCATCAATTTGTTTAGTAAACTTTTTAGATTCTTCACGTGCAGAAAAAACGGTGTCAGAAAGCTCAATACAGCTTTTTTCTAAATTATCATGCTCCTTTTTTGTATCATCTCTTTTTTGTAGAGCTTCAGCATGTTCTTTTTCAAGTTTTTTCTTCTGTTGTTCAACTTTAGATAATTGAATTTTAATATTCTGATAGCCTACACGAAGAACTTGATCGAACTTGGCTTGTTGCGTATCAATTTCAGTTTTCAGAGTGCCTAACTGTTGCCTTAAACTATTTGTTTCTTCACCTACACGTTCCCTTTCAACTTCAAGTTTTTGAATATGGCTAACATCAGTTTTTTTACGTAATTCTACAAGTTCAATATGGTTTTTTTGTAGAGACTTTTTAATAGTGTTACGTTCCGACATATATACATCCATGCGACCCTTGTAAGCAACGATTTCGCGTTCTAGTTTCCCACTGTACTTTCCCGTTTGTCGAACGTTAATTTGGGTACGTTTAACGCTGCGTTTAATTCTAATAATTTCCCTGTCTAATGTAGCAGTAAATTCGCTAAGTCGTGTCATCTCGATTTTGGCGTATTCAATTTCTTCATCTATGCTTATTATGTCTGAACCTCTTTGTGACAGATGTGTCTGAAGTGCCTTTACTGCTTCATCAAGACTTTTTAACGCGTTTTCACTTGGAATAATTGTTGAAAAATCAATGGGGGCACGGTAGAAGCCACTTTCGAAAGCTCCTGACTCGTACAAGTCACCATTAACCGTTACGGAACGGTAACCCTTATTTGAAAGTGTAAAACCCGTTTTATCACTTGACACAACAGCTGTATCACCAAAAACATAGTCAACTGCAAACTCGACGTTTTTATCATACTTAATAAATGCTGTAAGTTGACCAATTACTCCTTCTTCGTGTATTGGTGCAAGTTTTGTTTTCTGTGGTATAGCTCCTTGCAGCGGTATGATTTTAACTCTGCCCAATTTCATGCGACGCAAAGTTTCAGCACACATGAAAGCTGCATCAACATCTTTTACTACCAACGCGTCAAGCCAACCAGCCGCAGCGGCTTCAATGGCTTTCTTATAGTTTTTGTCAATTTTAATCAAGTTGCGAAGTCTGCCGTGAATACCATTAATTGCGCCTACATCACCCATTTCCTCAATGTTGCGTAGTGCTTTTTCTTCTTGTGCTATGGTGGCAGCGAGGTCTTTTTGTGTTGCAAATTCTATTACTGCGTCTTTAGCTGAACGTGCAATACGCTCTGCGTCAACAATTTCTTTTTGAACGAGTTCTTTTTGGTTAACTTTGCGGTTTATGGTGTTTTCTAGAGTCTTAATCTGATTTTTTTGGTCTCTTTGCACTTGTTCAAGTTCAACAAGGGACTTTTCTAATTCTGAAAAATTATTAAGAAATTTTTCTTTACGTACAGTAAGATTTTTGAGTCGTCCTACACAAATTCGCATTGCCGATTTATCTTTAATGTATTCCGAACGTAAATATGCTAACCGTTTAGTATGGCTCTCAAGTTGCATCTCTACAACGCGAACTTTCTGAATATTATCTCCTAAACCTTCCCAGAGTTGAGCAGTTTCTTTAGCTAACCCTTCGTGTATAGCTTCTTTTTCTATAATTTGTGTTTTTATTTTTTCGTACTCTGATTTGCAGGCGCGAATTTTTAATCGGTTATCCTTTATTTCCTTTTGAAGTGTATCATGGCTTTCTTGATTATTCTGTGTAACTTTTTTTAGGCCTTCAAGACTTGCTTGACTAGAGTTTATTTGTGTTGTTAACACTGTTAGCTGTGTTTTTAATTCCCCGATATCAACTTTAATTCTGATAATTTGACTGCCGCCTTCTTCAAGGCTTTCTCCGCTGAGTTTACGCCATTCGCCTTCAATTTCGTGTCGTTTAGTTCTTCTCAGTTCGCGTTGGCTCTTAAGTTTGTCAACATGGGCTTGTACTTTTTCACTGTTAGCATTTGTTTCTTTAAGTTGCTCGTTTAGTTGTATTATCTCATTTGAAATTTTTATAGCTTGAAATTTTTTGGTTTCCTCTTTGATAAAACTATAACGTGAAAGCTGATTACGTTGACGTTCCAGATCATCAAGACGGTTTTGAACTTCATCAATCCTTCCCATAGCTGTACGGATACTTATGTCGGCAGAACGTAGTTTTTCTTCTGCCTCAGCTTTTTCAGCTTCATACTGACCTATACCAATAAGATCTTCAATAATTTTCCGACGTTCTGGTGGTGAGATGTCTGTTAAACGAGTGATTTGTCCCTGAGAAATAATATTTTGACTCATACTGCTAATAGCAGCAATAGAGAGTTTTTCGATAATATATGAACGACTTACTCTTCTACCGTTTAATCTATAAACACTTTGACCACTGCGATAAACTTCTCTGGAGATGGTTACAGTGGATGTATCTACTGGCATTACCCCGTCTGTATTGTCAAACTGAACGACAACTTTTGCCATCTTGGATTTTTCTACGCCACTTTTTTCGGAGCCATGAAAAATTAGTTTTGAGGCATTATCCGCTCTCATTCTCTTTGTACTTAATTCACCAAGTGAGAACAGAAGGGCATCCATAATGTTGGACTTGCCGCTACCATTTGGGCCAGTGATTGCTGTGAAACCTTTTTCCAGATTCACTTTTACGGTTTGTGGCCCAAAAGACTTGAAGCCCTTTAATTCAATTCTTTTAATGTACGGCAATTCAGTCCTTTATCCTTTAATAATACTCTTTAACTAAACATTCATCATCATGTGTATAAAAGTTTATACGTATGCCGTTACGATTACGCAAGTTTATCATATTTCACTCATAACTGTTTAATATTCTGCACATAACTGAAATGGGCTTGTTCATGGGTTGTGTGACATGCGACTGTGTTACACAGTTATACTGAAAAATTGATTTTAACTATAATTAATTAGCAAAGTGTTCTTAAACAGTACTTTTTGGGCAACTTTATTTTTATGTAACTGTTCAGTCGTAGCTGTTTTTTTGAGTTTTTGATGTGCACATCATTTACATAGTGCAGTCATAGTGGTAGAGCAAGTAAGAGTTATGAATAGAGCAGATTTAGAAAAACTCAGCAAAGAAGAACCAATTGAAACAATCATAGCTCAACATAACCAGCTTCAAACACTAAGGAATTGTTATTAAATAAGTTATACAGTTTTTTGATTGTTTGGTGAGATAGTATAGTTCCATTCGCCATGAAAATCAGCGGGAGTTATAGCAATTGAAGAAAACTCTTCCTCAG
>JAITCR010000137.1 GCA_031282985.1 Nitrososphaerota archaeon
GACACTGCCAAAATTACAGCGATAGCATAAAACTTTGTAACACCCACATATCCAGCATCCACAACAACCCGGATTCTAGAATCAAACTTTAGCTTTGACACCTTAAACAGCCTAAAACCATGCCGACGACCATTAACAAACGAGATACAAATGATCTACCCATCAACCTTATTCACAACCATTTGCGTCTTTATGGCGTGTCTCTTTTTCTTTTTACCACTGTAGCAGGGTCTTTACTTTTTTTAGACCGGCTCAATTGGCAACTCTAGCATCAATCAACACTACTTCATAGCCCATATCACTTTTCAGCAAAGCTTTTCGTCCCGGTAGAAAAAATGTTCCATCTCTTATCAAGTGTTTTCCACCCATTTTATGACACGATAGATACTGCTTTCACACACCCCATAACTTAGAACCTGCCCGCAATATTTTTAAAAAAAATTATTTGGTGAAACGAGAAAATAACGTCATACCTCATTTTTTTTTTTTTTTTATGCAATGTTAATGACGCTAAATTATATGTATCATCACAATCAATGTTAAACAGGACAAACAAAACATATTTTGTAAATAAACAATATAAGAAGAAAAAATATTACAAAATAACCGTGACTAGTGAAGAATATAGGCCATTACAACATAAACAATTGCGTTATTCAGCAAGTATTATTGAGGACAGGTTCTTAACCTCCACAATACAATACGGCAAGAGCATAAAAACCATCTCAACCCTATTTACACACTACACCATGACAAGCTATGATAAAACACAGAAAATCCTAAACGACATATTTGACATGCCCTATCCACAGCTACCATAATCAACCATGTAGCAGAGTTTACTCAGAAAGCAAAACCTGTTTTAAATGAAATTTCCCAAAGATTACAAGGTGAATCAGTTTGCATTTTGATGAAACAGGTGTCAATGTAGACGCAGAGTAACATTGTTACACACTGCTTCAAGCACCCAGGCAACATTATCACGGTTCATCTTAAATGTGGGCAGATGGGTACGGATGATAATGATGATGATATGGAGTGTTAACCGATTTTGGGTGTGGTGGTTCATGGTTGTTGGTAATCATATTTTAAGTGCAGGAATTGTTCGTATGCACTCTGTGTTGTGTATTTGCTTTGTGAGTTGCAGGGGATAATTGAGAATACAAGTCAGGGTTGGCTGTTTTGATGATGGGTTTTTTACGTAGGCTAAAATTGGTTGTGGAGTGTTGTAAAGTGGATGGTATGGTGATGTTGCTGGGTGTTATCGTGAGAGTTTTTCTGAGAAGTATGAGCGGATTTTGGTTGGTTGGGGTGTGGGAGCGTTTAAAAGTAAGGTGTTTTTTTGTTAGGTTCCTTGTGTATCGGGTGGAGGTTTGGTGGTTTGCAACGGGTTTTAGGGTGTCGTTTGATAGCTATCAAGCTGGGTGGGATATTTGAAGTGTAAAGGTGAGGTAGAAGGTGTCAGGTGGTTTTCGTTCAACGCAAGGTGCAAAATTTTTTGGTAATTTTGCTTCAATCATTGGCACGTTTGTTAAGCAGAAAAAGTCAGTTTATGCTACTATTGTAGGAATCACAAACGGAACAGTAACTTCTCTATTTCAAAAATCTTTATACGACTGAATAGCTACAAACATTTTTTATTTACCCATAAATTACCTGAAGAGCGCGTGTGAGCATGGTGCACTTTAAGACTTTGAATGATTTCAATGTAAAGAACAAAACTGTAATTGTACGTGTAGACTTTAATTCAGAAGTTGATTCACAAACAAAAATAGTCACAAATGGTGTGCGTATATGTACACATGCACAGGGTACTCTTAAAGAATTAATAGAAAAAGGCGCTAAAATAGTTGTTTTGTCCCATCAAGGACGTAAGGGCGACATAGATTACACTGATCTTAAACAACATGCAGAAATTCTGGAAAGAATACTCAAATGTCCTGTAAAATATGTTGATGATCTTTTCGGCGAAAAAGCTAAAAATGCTGTCAAACAGCTTCAGGAAGGCGAAATTCTTGTTTTAGAAAACGTACGCAGCTGGCCTGAAGAAACTCAAAAAGGTACTCCTGAACAGCAATCAAAAACGAATCTTGTTCAAAACCTTGCACCACTAGCAGACCTTTTTGTTAGTGATGCTTTCTCAGTTGCGCACCGTGATAATGTTTCTATGATTGGGTTCACAGCAGTTTTACCCAGTGCTGCTGGACGCATTATGGAACGCGAACTTACACAATTAAACAAAGTTTTAGAAAATCCCCAACATCCATGTATCTATGTTATGGGTGGAGCAAAAGCTGATGATAGTCTAGAAATTAGTAAATACTTTTTGAATAATAACGTAGCTGACAATCTCTTGTTAGGTGGCATAATTTCACAGCTATTTATGGCAGCTAAAGGCCTAAGTTTAGGCAAAGGAACTATGGATTTTCTGGCACAAAAAGAACTCTTAAAACTCATACCTGGAATACAAGAGTTGCTTACAAACTATTCTGATAAGGTCATACTACCTGTTGATGTAGCATTAAATGTTGACGGCAAACGCATTGAAATTCCTGTAAGTCACTTACCTTCAGAGTACCCAATTTTTGACATAGGCACAAAAACTGTTGAAAAATACGTAAAGATAATCTCAAAAGCTCAATCTATTGTCGTGAGTGGTCCACTTGGTGTTTATGAAAACAACAACTTTTGCTATGGCACAAAAACTATCTTTGAAACAATTGCTAATAGTAAAACTTCTATTCTTGCAGGTGGCGGAAACACAATCGCGGCACTTGACAAGTACGGCTTAACTAACAAAATCAGCTACATTAGCACTGCCGGTGGAGCACTAGTAGAAGCTCTGATGGGCAAAAAACTTCCCGGCGTTGTAGCATTAGAAACCGCAACAGAAACAAAAATTCGGTAGTGTCCTTATTTAGAATATTTTTTTGAAATAGAAGGATTCGTGCCAAGTCCACAGGTGATCGGTTAATCCTTCAAGTTTTGCAGGAGAAAACCCACGTTTAAACTCGTTGATAAAATTCCAATAGGTAGTGTCCTGATTGAGATTTGATTATAATCTGTTGTAGTAGAACTCGTGCCAGGTCCACAAATGATCAGTTAGACCTTCAAGCTTTGCAGGAGAAAACCCACGCTTAAACTCGTTGATAA
>JAITCR010000194.1 GCA_031282985.1 Nitrososphaerota archaeon
GTTGGCACGAAGTTTGGATGTAAAATCACTGTTTTTCTCGTTGGATATTATCTTGGCAGTTTTGAGGGTTCTATTCGTTAGAAATATTGTTGGACTATGAAAAGTAAAGTTGCTATATCTTTAGAAATGCTCAGTATGCGTCCTGTGGCTCGTGTTCCTGTGCTGTTTACGGTCATTTTTAGAATTTGATTTCGTATGTCAGGTTAGTAGGTTTTGTTTGTGTAGGTTTCTGTAAAGTTTTTGTGTGTGCAGGTTTGTTGTTGCAGTTGTAGACTTGTTTGCCTGCTTTGCTGTGCCCATTTTTTGATACTTTATCGCTACCACAGTAGGGCATTTTATTAGAGTTTTTGCTGTCATAAATGTTAACCCGTACAATAGTAATTACACACCACCCAAACTAAAATGCTTTATGACATCACCAAAAAACATGTTTTCGGAGGTTGCCTAGTTTAACAGTTGTTAATTGGTTTGTACAAAAATTCTACAGACAAGACGCTACCAATCATAAGGGGAAATATAGGCATCATCGTCATGGATTGCTTGAGGACATTCCACATGCAAAACTTGCATGCAGCGTTATAATTGTGCGTGATGTAGATTTGGAAAAGATTCTAAGTTTTCTAAAGGAATATAATGCAGAAGTCTGCACAAGGGAAATCACTCCAACACTTGACGATGAAAAAAACTCTAAACAAAGAAAACTAACAATTTTGTCCCAAAGCCCAACATACCATTGGATTTGTTTGTTATCCTATCCATAATCCATTACAGTCACTTAAAGTGAAGATGAATATTTGGGTTGAATTTGGGTATTATTTTGAAATTTGTTTAATAATAAACTTGTCTTCTAAATTGTCATGGGCACCGAGAAGAGTAAAAGTTCGTATAAAAAGCGGGGTCCTATGGCTTCAAATATGCGTCATCCTCCGCCTCTTCTCGGCGTATTTTTTAAGCACCAATGAAATAGTAAAGTGAGTAAACATGACTGAAATGCCAGAAAATCAAAATGAAGCAACTGCACAACAAACAGAAGAAAGTAACAGCAACAGCAGTAGTACAACGCCAGAGTTAACAATGCCGCAAGAAAATTCGTCAGAGTCTCAAATACCATTAGCTCAAGAACCGTTACCATTTGAACCAATAATAGACGACATGCCACCTCCCCCTTCTCCGCCGTCAATTTCAACTTTGCATGGTCAACATCGTCGAAAGGCTATAAATAAAACAGTTATATTGGCGTTATTTGCCGTTTGTTTGTTGACTGGGAGTCTCATAGGGTATGCTGTGACGTATTCGACATTTAATGGTAAAATTGATAATTTGCAAAGTCAGCTTTCTCAAACAGAGGAAAGTTTTAACCTGCTTAACGGCAAAATTACTGATTTGCAAAATCAACTACAAAATGTTCAATTAAATGCACAGAATAGCAATAACAGTAATGATGTTGTTATTGATGTGAATACTAATAATACGATGGATCTTGCTGAAATATATCAAACTGTTAGGTCATCTATAGTTGTAGTTCAGTGTTTTATGTCTCAATATAACTGGTTTGGTTTTCAAACTGGTTATAGCACTCAGCAGGGTAGTGGCTTTGTAACCAGTGTCAATGGTCAACAGGTTATTGTTACAAATAATCATGTAATTAACTCTGGGAGTAACATAACGGTAACATTTGCAGATAGTTCCAGTTATGTAGCTACAGCCTTAGGTGCTGATGCATATGCAGACCTTGCTGTTTTAAAAGTAGACAACATACCAAATGGTGTGCCATCTTTAACGCTTGTTAGTTCATCAAAACTAACTGTTGGCGATCAAGTAATTGCAGTAGGTGCTCCTTATGGACTATCAGGAACGCTAACAACAGGAATTGTTAGTGCTTTAGGTAGGACTATAACAGAAACAATAAACAATCGTCGTATGACCATTTCAGATATCATTCAAACTACTACAGAAATTAACCCGGGCAACTCAGGAGGACCATTAATTAACCTCCAAGGACAAGTTATTGGTATAACTACAGCATCTGTTAGCAACTCGCAAGGCTTAGGTTTTGCAATTCCCTCAGACACCATAATGCGTGAAATAGAGTCACTTATAAACACGGGCAAATATACCCAACACCCTGCCTTAAGTGTTTCAGGAAGAGACATGACCCTGCAGTTAGCACAATCCATGAATGTAGATACAACGTATGGCTGGCTAGTAGAAACAGCTACAGAAAGCAGCGGCCTTAAAAGCGGCGACATTATTATAAGAGCAGGTAGCACGCCGATAACTAATTTGGATGATTTGTTATCACATCTTGAACGTAACACATTACCGGGTCAAAGTGCTGAATTTACAGTTATTCGTGATGGACAACAACAAACAATTACTGTGCAAATTACCACGTTTAACAATAGCTAATAATTAAACACCAATTATTTTTTCATTTTTTTAACAAAACTAAATTTGGGTTTTTTGCTTATTTTTCATCAACAATAAATTGGAAGTGATAGAGTATTTGTTTTTTATAAAGTATGGCGCGGGATGTGGGAATTGAACCCACGTGGCCTTTCGACCACAGACTTAGCAGGCCTGCCCCATACCAGGCTTGGGGAATCCCGCACGCGCTAAACTGAACCTGTTATCAGTTTTAGCCAATCATATAACTGTAGGCAAATTAAACCTTTCTGACAAAATTTTCATATGTTTGTAATCAGTAATTTGGCGGTGTCATAAATTAAGTGAAGTGTTGTGTCTCCGCGAGAGGCCTGAAAATTTGGTTGTGTCTTCTAATCGGCTAGTTTTTCCATGTTATCGTTATTTTAATTATTGTTCTGTTTGAATCTAAGTATCTTTCTTTCAGCTCATTATAGACGCGCTTGTTGCAGTATCTTGCTAAAAGAATGTTTAACAAATTCTCAAGACCTTTCATACTCCAATACATCCACTTATGTTTCACACGCTTCGCAATCTCACCCATTCATAAACCGCTCAACCAAATTATTCAAAAAAGAAATAAACACAACCTTCAAAACCAACCTGACAAACGCAATCATATGATTAACAGCATTACAACCTGAATTCTCGCCAAAATTGTAATAGACCTGTTCGGAAGCTAGTTTCCTCCTTGACTGCGTGTTAATATATTTAGTTGAATGATTTTCGTTGCACTCTTCTCAAAGTTACATATTCCACAAATCAAAGACACACACAAACCATGTCTTTTCCGCTTATCTCTACATGGACATTTCAAAATCTTAAAACACTTAACCCACACAACAATATAC
>JAITCR010000068.1 GCA_031282985.1 Nitrososphaerota archaeon
CACACTATAGTGTCATGAGTTGTAGCCTCACCAACTTAACTCATACGATAACTCCTTTTGTATAACGTATTGCCGCCAATATTTTAAACTCATAAAGAGTTAATCTTCCAAAGACAACCTGGCATGCCTGCCCGCCGCTTATGCTTCTCCATATAAGCAACACGTAAAACCTCAACCATAGTATCAAAGATTTCTTTTTTAACCCAAACAATTGCTTAAAATCTTCAGCACTTAACTTTACAGCCTTCTCATACCGACCATACATTCATATCAACCAATTAAAACGCAATGAACACAAAACAACTCATCCGCCCATTATGATTTCCGAGGAGGTCTATTGTTGCCTTTTAGCGTTTGAAGGTTTTAATAATTTCCTCTACAGTTGAAATTTTTGCGCCGTACACGTTTTCTAGGTATTCTAGTCCTTGTTTGTGGACCTGTGCTGTGAATGCATCTACGCCATCTTTGACAATGATAATGTGGTAGCCTCTGAAAAACGCGTCTGCTGCGGTGTGTCTTACGCACATGTGTGTATGTAAGCCGCCCAGTATGACGGTTTTTACGCCTTCCCCTCTGTATAAGTCACGTAGTAACGGGTCAAGTCCTGTTTCATAAAAGCCGCTATAGGTGCGTTTTTCTACAATGTAGTCTTTAGTTAAATCCGGTGTAAGCTCGGAGATAACTTTTGCTCCTGGGGTGCCTTTTATGGCGTGTTGTCCCCATTTTTGTGTAATTTCACAATCCTGTGGATAATGCGCATCATTGCTAAAAATTATTGGTACACCATTTTTACGAGCTGCAAACACTAATTGCTGTAGTGGTGCAACTATATTTTTTGCACGTTTAGCTTGAAGTTTTCCAGTAACAAAATCATTAAGCATATCAACTAAAATTACTACAGGCCTACCAGTCATTCTATCAAACCCTCTAAAAGGGAAAGTCAGTAATGCATTTAGGTCTTCCTAGTTAGTTTGAAGTGTATATGCGGCGTTTGTAAGTTTTTCTGCGCCGTCTTTAGTTACAAGTACAGTGTCTTCAATTCGAATGCCCCCAAAACCTACAATGTAAATGCCCGGCTCAACTGTAACAACATTACCTTCTTCTAAAATATCATCACTATCAGGTCTCAACATTGGTGCTTCATGAACATCTAAACCTATGCCGTGTCCTAAATTGTGAACAAAGCAGTCTCTAAATCCTGTTCTACCTATAATTGTTCGGGCAACGGTGTCTATTTCAGCTGCTTTTATGCCTGCCCTTATGGCTTTTATTGCCAAGTCTTGTGTAGCTTTAACGGTGCCATAGATTTCTTGTTGTTTACCGCTAATTTTACCTGCCACAATTGTTCTAGTTATGTCTGAACGGTAATAGCTAACAGTTGCTCCTAAATCAATCACAACAAGATCGCCATCCATTATAGTTTGTCTTCTACATGTGCCATGAGGAAATGCCGAGTTAGCCCCTGAAGTAACTATAGTCTCAAAGGCTACTCCATTTGAGCCCTGCTTACGCATAGCATACTCAACCTCTGCCATTACTTCTTGTTCACTGATACCTGGCTCAACAATTTCATACGCAGTGGTTATGCCTATATCTGCGATTTTGCAAGCTTTACGAATAAGCTCAATTTCATCTGACGTTTTAATAGCGCGAAGACCCTTAACAATATTGCTCGATACTGCAAGGCTGTTTCCGTTGTTTACTAATTTTGTTAAAATTTTCCAGTTTTCAATACTTATAGAGTCAATTGATAATTTGTTTTTTACAGAAATTTCAGTATGTTGACTTATTTTTTGAAACAGGTTCTCCCCACGGTTCATTTTTTCAATTTTTGCGTTTTTTACTTCATGTTTTGCCTGTTCAAAATTGGTTTCAGAAACATACAGAACGTTTTCTCCATCTTGTGGGATTAATAGTGCTGCTGCGCCGTTAAACCCTGTGAAGTATGTGATGTTCGTGTTATTTAGAATTAGAAAGTTGGATGTGTCTTGTGGAAACTGACTTTTTAGTTTAAGAATTCTGTTGTTCAAATATTTGCGCCTGTTATTAATTTGATGCTGTCTGTATGGTTTAAGGTTTGCTTGTTATAGCACAAAATTAGAACAGATTTTTGGTACGTGTTATTTTTGTAAGTTGGCTGTTTTTGCTTGAATGATTTTAATTCGTTTGGATTAAAGTTAATATATTGTTTACCCTTTTTTGTTTAGGAGGGATATGGTAGCATGAATGCTTATGCTGGCAAGGTTTTGCATATTAATCTTTCTTCTGGGCAGATTCGAACTGAAGTGTTGGATGAGAGGACAGTGAAATTGTACCTTGGTGGTGTGGGTTTAGGTGTGAATTTGCTTATGGAGTATTCAAAGCTTGGTAAAGATGCTTTTGACTCTGATAATCCTTTGATTTATTGCACTGGTCCCTTGAGTGGCACTTTGGGTCCAGCGGGAAATGGTTATGCAGTAGTTTCCAAGTCTCCTTTAACTGGTGGTGTATGTGAGGGGCAGGTTCAGAGTTTTTTTGGTTCAGAATTAAAGCGTGCAGGTTATGATGCAGTCGTTATCAAGGGCAAAGCGTCCAGTTTATCTTATCTGTGGATTGACGATGATCAAGTTCAAATTCGGGATGCTCAGCATCTTAAAGGTGTTAGTGTTAAGGTTGTTGAGCAAAAAATTTGTAGTGAATTAGATGATTTTTCTATTTGTGTGTCTGGTATTGGTGAGGCGGGGGAGAAGCTTTGTAGGGTTGCCACAATTGTAAGTGATAAATGTCATATGGTTAGTCGTGGTGTGGGTTTGGGTGCTGTTATGGGTTCTAAAAACCTTAAAGTGATAGCTGTTCGTGGTACTCATGATGTTAATGTTGCAAATTTTGACTCTTTTGTTCAATTTGTAAAAGCTCAATATGGGCGTGTGAATACTTTAGAAATTGGTAAATGTCCTTTTCCTGTGTATAAGCGGTTGTTTGAGCTAAATTCGTTTTCAGCTTTAGCTACAAGGAACTGGAATGGCTCAGTTTTTGATGGGATTAAAAAGGTTAGTGATGATTATTTAACTGATCGTTTTGTTAAGAAAACTGTTAGTTGTGCAACTTGTGGGTTGAATTGTAATAGTGTTGTAATGGTTTCTGATGGTTCTTTTAAGAATGAGGTGGCACAGCTTAATTCTGATTGTTTTTTGAGTTTAAATTCTCTTTGTGGGATTGACTGTTTGGATGCTATTGTTAAAGCTGCTAGTTTAATTAATAATTATGGCATGGACTGTGTTTCTGTTGGTGCTATAGTTGCTTTTGCTATGGACCTTTATGAGCATGGCGTAATTACTAAGGAACAAACAGGGGGCGTTGATTTACATTTTGGAAACATTGACGCTTTACTGGATTTAATTTGTAAAATCGGTAAAAATGACGGTTGGTTAGGTAAAGTTCTCGCTGAAGGGGTGGCAAAGGCTGCCGAAATTATAGGTGGTGAGGCTGTAAAGTATGCGTGTCATGTTAAAGGTTTAGAGTTGCCGGGGTATGATTTACGAGCGTTAAAGAATGCTGCTTTAGGTTTTTCTGTAGCCTTCAGTGGTGATGGTCATTTGCGTAATGGTGCAGAATTGTTAGATATTACAGGTAAGGTTGATCGTTATAAAATTGAGAGCAGTATAGGCAATAAGCTTGTTGAGGAAAGTCAGCGTTATAATGTTTTAGATTGTTTAATTCTTTGCAAGTTAAACTCTGAGGCATACACTTGGAAAGATTTAGCAGATTATTACTTGTTTGCGACAGGTTTTCAAGTTACTGAAGAGGAGTTAAAGCAAGTTGGTAAAAGGGTAGAGATTCTTGCACGGCTATTTAACATATTGGAAGGCAAGGGGACACGCGATTATGATGATTTGCCCTATAAAATCAAAAATTGCCCCATCTCTAACGAGGGATCTGAAAAAGGTATGGTTGTAACTGATGATGAGCTACAGTTAGGTATTGACTATTATTATGCTGCCTATGGCTGGACCGCTGATGGCATTCCAACAGTAGACTGCCTAAAACAGGTAGGTTTAGGCCATCTTGCATACATTTCTGAAAATGCTATAAAAACGGCTCAAACTCGGGAGGAAAATTAACATGGTAAACCGCCATCAAGATCGAAAATTTGTTGTTTCAAACCAAGAAAAATGTATCGGCTGTGGTCTTTGTGAATACGTTTGCAGCATGGTTAATGAGAAAACTTTTAACCCTGATAAGGCTCGAATTCGAGTTACACGCATGGGCTTATTTACCAATATAGCTGTTTCTTGTCGAAAATGTGAAGACCCCATATGCGTAGCATCCTGCCCAAAAAATGCCTTATCACAAGAGGAAAACACTGGAATTATCAGAGTTAACGAACACTCCTGCACAGGTTGCGGCTGGTGTGTCGGCGCTTGCTCCTTTGGAGCCTTAAATTTACATCCTGATAAAAAAGTTGCCTACGTCTGCAATAGCTGTACAGACACTAACAGTAAAGGTGAACCCCAATGCGTACAATGGTGCCAAACGGGAGCATTACAATATGTTACAACTGAAACATTAGCCCAGAAAGCACGACAAAAAATTGTCGCTCAACTACTTGAAAACCCCAATAGTGCTAAAGAAAAACCCTCAACATGCAACAACAATAGCAGCAGCGCCTAACTTTTTAATTAAAAGGTTATTGTTAATGAGTCAGTTCAATTAAGTCAAATTTTGTCGGTTTAGCTCCTGTTTCTTTATAGGCTCGAATTTGTCTAAGTTCTTCAGCATCATGTAATGCTGCTTCTATCATTTGCCGCTCAAGATCCTTTGTGAATTCTGCTTCATAAATTTCAACCGTTGCCTGATAAATTTTAGCTCTTTTTATCTTCCCTAACTCTACCTGTTGATTCACATTGAAACTTAGAGGAAAACCCATATCTAAATCAAAAGCATCAACCATTTGATCTTCAAAGTTAATTTTTATTATCCTAATTCTCTTCCGAACGGTCTTTATGTATTTCCAGTCAGGCTCTACCATTATAAACCCATTAACCCCAAATTATGCACTCTGTTTATATTAATAATTCACCGAAAGAACAAAGCGCCTTCGGCGCGAATTAACTGGAATTACCAATTTGCATAATCAAAATCATCATCCCACTCACCAAAAACCAAATCACCCCCCATCAGGTCTAGTTACACCAACAAGACCCATAGCATGACCACAATTAGAACACAAAACAACCTCCCTCTTTGACTTAACAGACACTTTTTCACAACTAAGAGGCGTAAGCACTTTCTGAAACTTACCCGTTGTACGTCTGGAATACAAACCATAATAACGAATCAACTTTAAATTTTTATCAGAAATAAGACGACCAAACGATCAATAAACTCAAACACATGTAACGTAATAAACCGCTTAACTTTATTCTCATCCATGTACCAGTAAGTCACCATATTAGTCTCCACATTAAACACAGAAACAAAGACTCCGCAATAGCAGGATGACGCAAATAACGCCCAACATAACCAGCAACATGTCTGGGCTTAGACACACGACGCTTAGCATAAACATAAAAACCATCCCCATGCTCCCTAAACAATCGATCAATCAAACACTTATTCTCCAAGGAACGGGGCAACACACGCTTAACCATCGTCAAAAGCTGATATTGCCAAATACGCCGCAACGCACCATACTCTAAGAAAGAAACAGAAACCCACTCACCACCCTTTGTTAATCCACCTTCAGTGAGTAAAACATGCACGTGAGGATTCAAATTCAACCTTTACCCTAAGGATGAAGCACACAAACAATCCCGGAACAGCCCCATGCTTGTCTTTTAGCATCTGCTGCATGGTATTGCTAACTGCGTCCATGAGTATCTTAAACAGGCTTTGATCCGCCTCAAACACTGCACGGAGCTCTTCAGGCATAGTAAACACCATATGCCGATGAGGCACCGCAAAAAGCCTGCCAACCAACTCATCAGCCCATTGATCAGCATGCTTTTTACCACACTGCAGACAAATTCGACTCTTACACGCCAACGGAACAGTTTTAGTAGCACTACATTCGGAGCATTTGTAGATCAAAAAACCGTATTTAGGATCTCGACAGTGTAACATTTTTTCTACTTCATTAATTCTGTACTGTGAGAGGTTTAGATTCATAACTTTGAACCGCTCCCAATTCTGTGCAAGCAACATATGTTTTTGATAGCAATTTTGACGAACGCTATCCTTCAGAAAGGAAAGCAGCTCAATTACATAAATTCGTTAACAACAAGGACAAAAAACGGAAAATATTGTGGTTAATTTGTAAAAAGGGTTTTTAGGGTTTTTCGTTGAACAGTTTTTTAATGGCACTAAGTCTTGCTTTCTGGGCTAGCACATCACTTGTCACTATGGTTAATGCTTCTTCGGGGCACCATTTGACGCATTGGGGGCCTTCGGTTTTGTCTTTGCATAGGTCACATGTATAAACTGTTTTTGTTTCGGGGTGGAGCATCATTGCGCCGTAGTCGCAGGCTTCTATACACCAGCCGCAGCCGTTGCATTTGTCTTTGTCTATTAGTATGGAGCCGTTTTCTTTTGATTGTGACAAGGCGTTTCTTGGGCAGGCTGCGACGCATGCTGGTTCTTCGCAGAGTCGGCATGTGACGGCCATGTTGGCTACTTGGTTGACGCGGACGGCTCGTATGCGTGATTTTATGGGGTTGAAGACTTTTTCTTTGCTATATGAGCAGGCGTATTCACATATTTGACAGCCTACGCATTTTTCTGGGTCTGCAGATATGAATTTTCGGTTATGAACACTTACCATTTTGTTTTAGCCCTCCTCTTTTTTTGTTGTTATGGTTATGTTTTTGAGTTCGTGGAGTTCGAGTTGTTGGAGCGTCTTTTTTGTTGGGGTGCCTTTTAGGGTCCAACCGCGTGCTGTGTAGTAATCGTCGAGCATTAAGTTTAGTTCTTCCTGTGTTACTATTTGGCCTTTTGTTGGGCAGTTGTTGTCTGTTATAGGCTGGTTTAAGACTTTCCATGGAAGTGTGTCATCTTTGCGGGTTAGGCCTTCGCGGATGTTTATGAGTCTTGCAAGAGTTTCTATGCGTTGACCGGCAAGTTTGAGTTCTTCAGAGGTAATTTCTTTGCCTGTAACGGCACTGTAGAGTTTAGCTAAATCTTCAACATCTTTATACAGGGTGCCTTTTGCGTTTTTGCAGATTATAAAAGAGTCTATCAAGTTATAAATGTCTTCAAGTTCCTCAACGAGTTTTCCACGGCCAACCTCAGCTTTTAGGCGATCAACTTTGCCAGATAAATCAAGCATAAATGCACCACTGCGACTATGATCAGCACCACGAAAAGACACTGCTACGCTTAAAGCAGTAGTTTTAAGACAACGTAAATCGTACCCTGTAGCTTCTAAACCTTTAACATGCTGAGCTAAAGAGCCAAAAGCATCAACATCATCACCATCACTACCAAGTTTCTCTGCAGCAACTTTAACGCCGTCAGCAAGTATGTCACCTATGCCCTCTCTTACAGCCATATGCTCTATTAACGGTATAATTACATCAGCATTACCAAAATAAGGAACAAAACCCAACTCCTCTAACAGAACAGCAGCACTGTTGTTTTTGAGAAGGCCTTTTCCATGGCAGTCCATTATAAAGCCAATTACGCCGCCTACACTTTGGGTGTCTAAACCGTAATATGTACAGCGTTCAATAGCTTTAATTATAACATCAAGTCTGTCCACGCCAAGATTAGGTCCAAATGCCCATAAACTATCATACTCAATACGTGTCAAAGTATCCTTATAGATACCCTCTCTGACTAAAACTTCATGTTCACATCGCATAGCACAAGAATTACAGCCAATAATTTTTACAACAAAACGCTCATTAATAACAGAGCTGCCAATATTTTCGGCTAATTGGAAATGGGAATCATTATAATTACGTGTTGGAACACAAAACATGTCATTTAAATGCACAAGATTCTCTGTTGAACCCATAGTACGATACTTTTGCACAGCAGGGCCCTTCATACGCTCATGAAAATCCTTAACCAAACTAAAGAATTCATCAGGTTTAGAAACACTAACATCCATAGTACCTCTAACTGCTATAGCTTTAAGGTTTTTAGAACCCATAACAGCACCAAGACCCGTACGACCAGCAACACGAGTTCTATCATTAACAATACAAGCAATCTTGGAAAGATTTTCCCCAGCAACACCAATAGACGCAACACGAACATAAAAATCGCCAATCTCTACCCGTATAGCGTCTTCAACCTCTTCAGGAGATTTCCCCCAAAGAGCAGAAGCATCAAGTATCTGTATAGAGTCATCATCTATCCAAAGATAGGAAGGCTTTTCCGCTTTACCAGTTATTACTACAGCATCATAACCAGCACGTTTAAACTCAGCACCAAAAGTGCCACGACTAACAGATGTTCCAAGTAAATTAGTCACTGGCGACTTGGATACAAAAGCATGACCACTACCACCTGTTGGGAACATTGTACCTGAAATAGGACCAACCGCTAAAACAAACGGGTTCTCAGAACTTAGAGGATCAACACCAACCTTTGAATTAGACCAATAAAGTTTCATACCCAAACCAATACCGCCAATATATTTCTTAGCGGTTGCTTCATCAAGTTTTTTCACATGAGAACTTGCAGTGGTTAAATTTACATGCAACACTTTTCCTGCGTAACCGAGCAAACCGGTTCCTCCCACAAATTTAGGAGTATAGGCAGTAAAAAAGTATATTAACATAGCGAATAAAGTATACTTTTTAATGTTGCAATTGATGTTTTTTGCTATTTGCGTTTACGAAATATTTTATAGTCATCCATGTCTGTAACGCATTCAAATCCCACTTCTAAAAGTTTACATGCATCATCTAAGAGCCTGTTTAATATCTCCGTAATAGTAGCGAAATAAACGCTAATTTTGTGGCTTGTAAAGTGCTGGAAATTTTCCGTTCAAATTTTCCACAACAAACAATAGACCTGTTCGGAAACTAGTTTCCTCCTTGACTGCGTGTTAATATATTTAGTTGAATGATTTTCGTTGCACTCTTCTCAAAGTTACATATTCCACAAATCAAAGACACACACACACACAAACCATGTCTTTTCCGCTTATCTCTACATGGACATTTCAAAATCTTAAAACACTTAACCCACACAACAATATACTCAACAAATATCCCCCACTCAGACAAATCACAACT